>JALWYP010000383.1 GCA_026992695.1 Flavobacteriaceae bacterium | reverse complement strand
TCGTATTCATTTTTACTAAATATTTTTTAGGTATCAAATTTCACCTAGTGAACAATTTAAAATGCAACCCGGATTTGTAAATTTTCAACCCGTAAAAAAAGATCAAGTAGTTGCTTTTTCAAATAATAAAAAAATAAAAGCAATAAAAAGTGGTAAATTATTTATGCCTCTGTATCAAGGACAAGGCGAAGACGGATTTTTCCTTATTAAGCGAGTTCCTAAAATCTTTTTAAAAATTTCATCGGTATTAAGAAGAGTTAGATTTGATAAGCTGTTACCCTTACTTCCCGGAGTTTCTTGGGCATCTGGAACTAAAAATGCGCTTTTGGTCAATAAAAAAATAGCTTGGCTTTTTGCTAAAGAATTTTTCCACTTATTAGGCTATCGGAGCAAACAAGTTAATAAAACGCATTTGCTTGTAAAAAATAGGGAAGAAGCAGCAAAATATGAAGATTATAAAAACGAAAAATGGCTGAATTGACTTCTTAAAACTTCTATTTTGTTTGTCTAAAAGATTAAAACCGGTGCGGTCATATTCAATAAAACATAAAAAGTAATTTGGTTTTGCTACGAGTTACCAAAACAGCAACTAAGAAACCTTGTTTGGCGTAAAAATTGATGTATCTTTACCCTATGAAACGTCCTTGACCAAATTGTTGTTAAAATATCAACCCGAACGATAATTTAGTTATGGTAAGTTCCATGTGACCTATAAAAACATGAAACGCATTTTTTTATTTCTTTTACTGCTCATTGCATTACAAGCTAAGGCATCTTATATTTTAGTACCAATGGATGCCGAAACCCAAAAAGAACACCTAAAAGCCTACGGTATAACCTATTGGGTTTTAGAAAAACATCTTAAAGTAAAATGGTTACTTAACTATAGAGGCGGCTCATTTTTGTTACCCGATTCTGAAGAAATTAGAAAAGAATGTCAGATTAGAGGTGTTTCATTTGAAGTACTTTCCAATGCTAAAACCGAAGAAATTTTAAGCGAGATTAGCAGTCCGTCACAAAATATGGAAGCAGTCGTACTTGAAAAAGCCCCGCGTATTGCTGTGTACGCTCCTCCAACAAATCAACCTTGGGACGATGCCGTTACGATGGTTTTAACCTACGCCGAAATACCTTATACCGTTATTTATGATGAAGAAGTGTTAAGTGACCAACTTTTGCTTTACGATTGGTTGCATCTGCACCATGAAGATTTTACAGGGCAATTCGGAAAATTTTACAGAGCGTATCGTTCGGCTCCTTGGTATATTGAAAACAAAAAAAATGCCGAAGCATTGGCAACTAAACTGGGTTATCAAAAAGTTTCTGAAGAAAAAAGAGATGTAGCCTTAAAAATTAGAGATTACGTAATAGGAGGAGGATTTATGTTTGCTATGTGCAGTGCTACCGATAGTTTTGATATTGCTCTTGCTGCCGAAGGAGTAGATATTTGCGAAACCATGTTTGACGGTGACCCCAGCGAACCCAACTACCAGAGTAAAATAGATTATAACAAAACCTTTGCTTTTACTAATTTTATATTAGAAAGAAATCCTATGGTGTATGAATTTTCTTCGATAGATATGACCACCAAACGTAAAATTAGAAAAGAAGTAGATTATTTTAGTTTAATGGATTATTCGGCTAAGTGGGATCCTATCCCCTGTATGCTGGTACAAAATCATACGGCTTTGGTTAAAGGTTTTATGGGGCAAACAACTGCTTTTGCAAGAGACCAGATTAAAGCCAATGTATTGGTGATGGGAGAAAACAAAGCTAACGGAGAAGCACGCTATATTCACGGAATCAAAGGAAAGGGTTTCTACACATTCTATGCCGGTCATGATCCCGAAGATTACCAACACCGCGTAGGAGATGCTAAAACCGAATTGGCATTGCACCCTAATTCTCCCGGTTACAGACTTATTTTAAATAACGTATTGTTTCCGGCTGCGAAAAAGAAAAAGAAAAAAACGTAATGGTGTGGTATAAAAAAATCTATCCTACAAAAGTAGATTGGTTTCTTCCGGTAATTACAATTACCTAAAGTTGTTATCGTTTAAAATACGTTTTAATTGCTCTTTAATAGCTTCCCCTGCATCATAAACCATTTGTTCACTGCTAGGAAAGGGTACAAACTCATTTTTAATTATTTTTAAGTCGTCTTTGGTTAAGGCTTTTTTGTTACCGGTATAGGTTGCAAAAACATTTTCAAAAATAAATTCGGTCTCCAACGGAAAGTTGTTCAATTCTCTTCCTGTTAGTAAATTACGATATATAACTTCACCTACAACATGAGTCGCTTTGCTTTGCGTAGTAATAAGAATTTCTGCTTCAACAGTTTCAAAAATATCAATTTTTATAGGCATTCCATTTTCGTCTTTAACAATATTTCCATTTCGGTCTTTTTTATATTTCCATCCGGTTTTCACTTCTTTTTCTCTGTGAAATGATTTCTCAAAAATCTTTTCTGGCGAAACTTCAATTACGCGAAAGTTTAAATCAATTCCGTATGTGTAATCTATATTGTTTTGCGGTTCACTATGATATTCAGTCCAAAAATCATCCAACCCGTAGGTGTTAAAATTAAGCAAATCTTCTTCTAATCGATACGGAATTAAAATACCGCTGTAGTTATTAATAGCGACTAATACAAAATCGGTTCCTCTATAATGGGCTTCGTCTCGTAATTGTTTGGTATCCCTATAATTCGGATTAATATCGGTTAACTCGCAGAATACAGTATACGCTTTGCGATAGTCATCTTTTGTATTGTAACTCATATAATTTTTTCCAATATCATACAAGTGTACTTCATAAACCTTTCTGGCTTGTGCAATTTCGTCGGAATAATCTTCAAATTTAAACTTGGCATTTCGGTTAAGAGAAGAAATAGAAAGCGGAAGCAACGGACGAATTAAATCCTGTCTGTTTCGTAACTGTACATAGGTGTAATAAATCTCACGTGGCGCATCCGGATTATCGCTTTTTTGGAAATACTTAATGTTTCGTTTGTCTTTATCTACTGCTTTTTTATAAGCTTCTTCCAACAACACAATGTGTTCATCCGCTTTAGAAGAGTGCGAATTTTTTTGTAATTTTTTTACCGCTAATTCAATAGCCGTATCGTAATTTCCTTGTGCAATAAAACGTTGGTTTCGTTTTACGCTGTTACAAGAAACAAAAAGTAAAGCAACGAGTAGTAAGGGTGTAATTTTCTTCATAATCTTCAAGCATTGGTTTGGTTAGTTAAATACAAGTGTTGTGCCAAAAATTATTGGAGTGCGGGTAAAACTTTACCACTACATTCACCAAATCCTATTCTTAAACCGTCTCTTTCGCAATGCGCACGCATAATTACGGTATCTCCATCTTGAATAAATTTCCGGGTAGTTCCGTCCTTGAGTGTAACCGGATTTTGACCGCGCCAAGTAAGCTCCAGCATCGAGCCGTAACTATCTTTTGTAGGTCCCGAAATAGTACCGCTTCCCATCATATCACCCGAACGCACATTGCAGCCGTTTACCGTGTGATGTGCAAGTTGCTGCGCCATAGACCAGTACATATATTTAAAATTGCTATTTGCCAATGTGGTTTCTTCTCCATTTTCGGGTTTAATACCAACTTGTAATTGGATATCGAAATTCTTTTTTCCGGTTTGTCGTAAATAGGGTAGTGGTTGTGGTTCTTGTTTTGGACCTTCGGTTCTAAAAGGCTCTAAGGCATCTAATGTTACAATCCATGGCGAAATAGTAGAGGCAAAGTTTTTACCCAAAAACGGTCCAAGCGGAACATATTCCCAAGCTTGAATATCTCTTGCGCTCCAATCGTTAAAAAGGACTAATCCGAAAATATAATCTTCCGCCTCTTCAATTGGCACTCGATGACCTAAAACATTAGCATCGGTAGTAATAAAAGCCATTTCCAATTCAAAGTCCAATAATTTGGTAGGTCCAAATCCGGGAATACCATCTTCGCCGGGTTTGGTTTGTCCAACAGGACGATGAATGGGTGTCCCCGAAGGAATAATAGACGAACTTCTTCCGTGGTAGCCAATTGGGATGTGCAACCAGTTAGGCAACAGTGCATTTTTTGGGTCTCTAAATAACGAACCTACATTGGTAGCATGTTCTTTGCTGGCATAAAAATCGGTGTAATCGCCTACATCTACCGGAAGTTGCATTTCAATTTCATCTAATGTAAAAAGTATTTGTTTTTTATGAGCTTCGTTATCTCTTAATTTCGGGTTATCTTTTAAGAATATATCCGAAACACGGTTACGCACCAAACGCCAAGTTTTTCTTCCATCTGCAATAAAATCGTTTAAACTGTCTTGAAGAAAAATATCATCGGTAAGTTCGATGCCTTCAAAATAACCTAATTGATGTAAAGCACCTAAATCTATTGCGTAATCTCCAATTCGAGTACCAATGGTTATAATATCATCTCGGGTTAAAAAAACACCAAACGGAATGTTTTGAATAGGAAAATCGGTATTTGGTTTGGTATCTAACCAAGTTTTTCTGGTGGGGTCGTTTGCGGTTAAGGGCATAATTTCTTATTTTAATAGGTTATGGGTTTTCTGTGAAAACCAAAAATTATATAACTGGCTAACTTTTCGACTTCAAATATAGGATTTTTGTTTATCTAACCGAATGGTTTTACTATTTTTGGCAATAATTATTTTAAATCTTTTACTATGCACCGTGACCAAGAAATTTTTGAACTTATTAAAGACGAAGAACAACGTCAAATAAACGGACTGGAACTCATTGCTTCAGAGAATTTTGTAAGCAACCAAGTGCGAGAAGCTGCCGGTTCTGTTTTAACCAACAAATATGCCGAAGGCTATCCGGGAAAAAGATATTACGGCGGGTGCGAAATAGTAGACGAGGTTGAACAAATAGCCATAGATCGAGCCAAAGAGTTATTCGGAGCCGAATATGCAAACGTACAACCGCATAGTGGTTCGCAAGCAAACAGCGCTGTGTTTTTTGCTTGTCTAAAACCGGGCGATACTTTTTTAGGGTTTGATTTATCACACGGAGGACATCTAACACACGGTTCGCCTGTAAATTTTTCCGGCACATTGTACAAGCCTGTGTTTTACGGAGTAGACAAATACACAGGAGTATTGGATTACAACAAAATTGAAGACATTGCCAAAAAAGAAAAGCCCAAGATGATAATTGCCGGAGCATCGGCTTATTCCAGAGAGATAGACTATCAAACTTTTAGAGAAATTGCCGATAGAATAGGTGCTATTTTAATGGCAGATATTGCACATCCTGCCGGTTTAATTGCCAAAGGAATTTTACAAGATCCTATACCGCATTGTCACGTAGTTACTACCACAACTCATAAAACCCTACGCGGTCCTCGTGGTGGAATGATTTTAATAGGAAAAGATTTTGAAAATCCTTTTGGGAAAAAACTTAAAAACGGAAATTTAAAGAAAATGTCTTCTTTAATTAACAGTGCTATTTTTCCGGGCAACCAAGGAGGACCTTTAGAACACATTATTGCTGCTAAAGCCATCGCTTTTGGTGAAGCTTTAACCGATGATTTTCTACACTATATGGTACAAGTAAAGAAAAATGCAGCAGCTATGGCAAAAGCATTTGTAAAGAAAGAGTATCATATTATTTCGGGCGGAACCGATAACCATATGATGCTAATAGACTTGCGAAACAAAAATATTACCGGAAAACAAGCCGAACAAGCCCTTGTGCAAGCCGATATTACAGTAAACAAAAACATGGTTCCGTTTGATACCCAATCGCCTTTTGTTACCAGTGGCATACGAGTAGGAACTGCGGCAGTTACCACGCGCGGATTAAAAGAAGAAGATATGGTAACCATTGTTAATATGATTGATGAAGTTATTAATCATCCCGATAATCCGGTGGTGTTAGAAAACGTTTCCAAACGTGTTCGTAAAATGATGCGCGCTCGACCGCTGTTTGAAGGAGAATAGATTTTAACCAAATTTTATAAACAATTCTTCTAACGAAACACTACTTTTGCAAATCAATTTTATAGTGATGTTAAAAAAACTTGCAACTATTCTTTTTTCTACCCGTTTAACGGCTGTTTTGTTTATTTTTTTTGCCATAGCAATGGCTACCGGAACGCTTTTAGATGCTTCGGCAGAAACATCTCCCACACCTTACACAAAAGAGCTTATCTATGATGCTTGGTGGTTTGAGTTAATTATGCTTTTGTTTATGATTAACTTTATAGGAAACATTTCCAGATACCAACTTTTTAAAAAAGAAAAATGGGCAACACTAGTACTGCATCTGGCTTTCATTCTCATTATTTTTGGAGCCTTTATTACCCGGTACATTAGTTATGAAGGAGCCATGCACATTAGAGAAGGTGCAACCGAAAATAAAATACTTTCTTCCGAAACGTATATCACCGCTTTTATAGATGGCGATTACGAAGTAAACGGTGTAAAACAACGCCGTGTTATTGCACCTAAAAAAGTTAGGTTAAGCGACAGGTTAGATAACAATTTTACCATTGAAACCGATTATAAAGGAAAACCGGTAACCATTAAATTTAAAGAATTTAAAAAAAACGCCAAAGAAGGTATTATCCCTTCCAATGAAGGAGAGGACTATTTAAAAATTGTAGAATCGGGTACCGGAAAGCGAGAAGAGCATTGGTTAAAATCGGGTGAAGTACAAAACATTCATAACGTACTATTTGCTTTAAACAAACCTACCGACGGAGCAATTAACCTACTAATAGAAGGAGATAGCACCGCTATAGAATCTCCATTTCCCGGAAATTATATGATTATGGCAGACCAAACCAAAGGTAGTGTCGTAGCAGATAGTTTACAACCCTTTCATCTTCGGTCTTTGTACCAATTAGGTGGCATGTCCTTCGTAGTTCCCGAACCTGTAATTAAAGGAAAATACGGTGTTATAAAAGCTCCTAAAAAAGAAAAAACCAATCAAGACGCTGTGTTGGTCTCGGTACAATCCGGTAACGAAGAAAAAGATATTTGGTTGCTTGGAGGTAAAGGAACCGTTCCGGCTATGCAAAAAGTAACGTTAAACGGTTTAGATATTTATGTAGGTTACGGATCAAAAGAAATAGAACTTCCGTTTAGTATTACACTAAACGATTTTATTGCCGAAAAATACCCCGGTACACAACGCGGATTTTCTTCTTTTAAAAGTAAAATAACCGTAAATAAACCCAATAACCAATTTTACGATTACGATATTTATATGAATCACGTTTTAGACGAAAACGGCTACCGGTTTTTTCAATCGGGATTTGATCCCGACGAAAAAGGAACCATTTTAAGTGTAAATCATGATTTTTGGGGAACCTGGATTACTTATATTGGTTACACTTTGTTGTATATAGGATTGCTGGGTATTTTATTTACACGAAACAGCCGATTTGGGTCATTAAAAAAACAACTAAAAAAGGTGCATGGCAAACAAGCAAAAATAACCACGCTGCTACTTTTGTTTATTTCGTTTTCTGCAATGGCACAGGAAAATGCTTCGCACCAAACATTTTCAAAACAGCAAATAGACTCGCTAATACAAGCAAATGCGGTCGATAAATCACACGCTTTAAAGTTTGCACAGCTCGTTATTCAAGATAACGGGAGGATGAAACCGGTTAATACTTTTGCCAGTGAGTTATTACGAAAAATAAGCCATAAAACCCATTACCAAGGGTTGGATGCCAATCAGGTATTTCTTTCCATGACTGAATTTCCCAGACTTTGGGTTGAAGCTCCCATAATTTATTTAAAAAGAGGGAACGATAGTATTCGAAAAATTATAGGAGTTCCTTTAGAAAGAAAGGAAATAGCTTTAATAGATTTATTTGATGAAAAAGGTAATTACAAACTCGAACCTTATCTTGAAGATGCAACACGAACCACAAACCCCAATCAGTTTCAAAAAGATTTTATAAAAACACACGAAAATTTTTATTTACTGAACCAAGCATTAAGCGGAAGCATTTTAAAGGTGTTTCCTATCCCTAATGATGCTTCAAATAAATGGATTTCCTATCCCGAATTAAGCGAAGCAAACATTAAAGGAAACGACTCGTTATATGTTAAAAACATCTTGCCAATGTATTTTGAAACACTAAAGCAAGCAAGAAAAACCAATGATTATTCGCAAGCAGATAAACTGTTGGAAAGCATTACGGCTTTTCAGAAAAAATTTGGAAGTAAAGTACTTCCTCCCGAAAATAAAATAAAAGCCGAAATACTTTATAACAAAGCCGATATCTTTAACAGGATGTACAAATTTTTTACCCTAATAGGTATTTTGATGTTTGTCTTTGTTATTCTGCAAATATTTTATGATAATAAGTTGCTAAATTTTCTTGTAAATGTATGTAAATATCTCATTTGGCTATCGTTAATTATTCTTACTTCCGGACTTATATTACGATGGTATGTTAGCGGGCACGCACCTTGGAGTGATGCGTATGAAAGCATTGTTTATGTAGGTTGGGCAACCGTATTATTTGGATTGGTTTTGGGAAGAAAAAGCGCATTAACTATTGCATCTACAGCATTTGTTGCGGCGATTATTCTTTGGGTGGCACATCAAAACTGGATAGACCCTTCTATTTCAAATCTGCAGCCGGTTTTAAATAGCTACTGGCTAATGATTCATGTAGCAATTATCGTAGCCAGTTACGGACCATTTACACTAGGAATGATACTAGGTGCCACGGTTTTATTATTAATGATTTTAACCAACTCGAAGAATAAACAAAAAATGAACCTCCATGTAAAAGAACTACTTATTATAACCGAAATGGCATTAATAGTAGGTTTGGTGCTGTTAACTATAGGAAATTTCCTTGGAGGACAATGGGCTAACGAAAGTTGGGGACGTTATTGGGGTTGGGATCCTAAAGAAACGTGGGCACTTATAAGTATTATGATTTACGCATTTGTAGTGCATATGCGATTGGTTCCCGGACTTAGAGGGAAATGGCAATTTGCAGCAGCTTCCGTTTTTGCTTATGCTTCGATTATGATGACCTATTATGGTGTTAATTTTTATTTGGTAGGATTGCATTCGTATGCAAGCGGAGAAAAAACCATGACACCTAATTTTGTATGGTACACTATAATTTTCTTTATAATTTTAAGTACATTGGCGTATTTTAAATATAAAAAATATTATAAAAAAGGATAAGAAATTTTATATAGGCACCTCGTTGCATTTTTGGATTTAAAATTTTAATTATTTTTAAAGTCTTCTTGCTACAACGATTGCAATGTATTTTATTAGATGTAAATGATAATTTTTTATAGCTAAGCATCTTTTTTAAGATGCCAAACGTAAAACTTGAGTTACTTATCTTTTTTCCTATATTTGCAAGACTCAAAAAAAACAAAAAAATTGCGTGGAATTTACAGCAGAACAAATAGCAGGTATTTTAGAGGGTGAAGTAGATGGCAATCCAAACGAGGTAGTTAATAAACTTTCAAAAATAGAAGAAGGCACAAAGGGAAGTCTTACCTTTTTGGCAAATCCAAAATATACATCGTTTATATATTCCACAAAAGCAAGTATAACGATTGTTGACAAAAATTTTATTCCGGAAAATTCACTTACAACTACACTTATTAAAGTTGAAGAACCCTATAAAGCCTTTTCAAAATTATTAGCGTATTACAATCAAGTAAAAAATAATAAAACAGGTATTGAAAAACCTGTTTTTGTTTCAAACACAGCTACCTATGGAGACAATATCTATCTCGGTGCTTTTTCTTATTTAGGGAATAATGTAAAATTAGGAAACAATGTTAAAATTTATCCAAATGCATATATTGGTGATAATGTAGTAATAGGAAATGATGTAACGGTTTTTTCGGGAGCTAAAATTTATTCAGAAAGTGTTATTGGTAACAACTGCGTGATACATAGTGGTGCAATAGTTGGTGCAGATGGTTTTGGTTTTACCCCCGATGATAAAGGAGAATACAGTAAAGTGCCGCAAACCGGAAACGTTATTTTAGAAGATAACGTAGATATTGGTGCCGGAACAACTATTGACAGAGCAACATTGGGCTCTACTATTATTAAAAAAGGAGTAAAATTAGATAATCAAATTCAAATTGCTCATAACGTAGAAATAGGAGAAAATACTGTTATTGCAGCACAAACAGGAATTGCCGGCTCAACAAAAATAGGTAAAAACTGTATGATTGGCGGGCAAGTAGGGATTGTAGGACATCTTACCATTGGCGATAATGTTCGCATTCAAGCACAAAGCGGTATAGGACGTAATGTTAAAGATAATGAAACGCTTCAAGGTTCACCTGCGTTAAATTATGGAGATTATAATAAGAGTTACGTACATTTTAAAAATCTTCCGAAAATTATTAATAGACTTAACGATATAGAAAAGAATTTTAAAAATGATTGATTGCAACCTTAGACAACGTACCATAGAAAAAGAAGTTTCGTTAACAGGGGTGGGACTACACACAGGGCAAGAGGTAACACTTACGTTTAAACCTGCGCCTGAAAATTACGGTTATAAATTTATTCGTGTAGATTTAGAAGGCAAACCGGTGATTGAAGCAGATGCCAATTATGTAGTAAATACACAACGAGGAACCAATCTTGAAAAAAGAGGTGTTGTTATTAACACCTCAGAACACGTACTAGCTGCGTTAGTAGGACTTGAGATAGACAATTGCATAATAGAACTTAACGCTTCTGAACCTCCAATAATGGATGGGTCTTCAAAATATTTTCTAGAGGCTTTAGAAAATGCAGGTATTAAAGTTCAGAAAGAACCACGAGAGGAGTTTGTTGTTACCGATGTAATTAGTTATAAAGACGAAGAAACAGGGAGCGAAATTATGGTTGTTCCTGCAGATAATTATCAGTTAACCGTTATGGTTGATTTTGGTGATAATGTAATCGGAACTCAAAATGCTACTCTTAAAGATATTTCAGACTTTAAAGAAGAAATTTCTTGTGCAAGAACATTTAGCTTTCTTCATGAATTAGAAATGCTTTTAGACCATGGTCTTATAAAAGGAGGCGATTTAAACAATGCTATTGTATATGTAGATAAAGAGCTCTCTGAAGAAACGATGAAAAAATTGCGTAAAGCATTTAATAAACAAGCTATTTCGGTCAAACCAAACGGAATTTTAGACAATTTAACCCTGCACCATCCTAACGAAGCAGCAAGGCATAAATTATTAGATGTTATTGGAGATTTGGCTTTGGTAGGCACTCGTATTCGAGGTAAAGTTATTGCAAATAAACCCGGTCATACGGTAAATACACAATTTGCAAAAAAACTTTCAAAAATAATTAAACTCGAAAAACGTAATAAAGCACCAAAGGTAGATTTAACAAAAACACCGGCAAAAGATGTAAACCAAATAATGGAAATGCTTCCGCATAGACCTCCTTTTTTATTGGTTGACAAAATTTTAGAGCTAACAGATACTAAAGTTATAGGCTTAAAAAATGTTACAATGAATGAACCCTTTTTTGTTGGACATTTTCCGGGCGCACCGGTAATGCCCGGTGTTTTAATTATTGAAGCAATTGCTCAAACAGGAGGAATTTTAGCGCTAAGCACAGTACCCGATCCCGAAAATTACTTAACGTATTTATTAAAAATGGATAATATCCGTTTTAAAAAACAAGTAAATCCGGGCGATACACTTATATTTGATTTAACGTTAGATGAACCCATTCGAAGAGGAATAGTAAAAATGTCCGGTAAGGCGTATGTAAATAACGTTGTCGTAACCGAAGCCGAATTAATGGCGCAAATTGTTAAAACTAAAAACCTATAATGAATCAGCCTTTAGCATACGTACATCCGGGAGCAAAAATTGCAAAAAATGTTGTAATAGAACCATTTGCTACAATACATAATGACGTTATTATTGGTGAAGGAACTTGGATAGGCTCTAACGTTACCATAATGGAAGGAGCAAGAATCGGAAAAAATTGTAATATTTTTCCCGGTGCTGTAATCTCTGCCATTCCTCAAGATTTAAAATTTCAAGACGAAGAAACTACTGCTCATATCGGAGACAATACAACCATACGTGAGTATGTTACCGTAAATAGAGGAACCATAGATAGAGGAAAAACAATAATTGGTAAAAATTGCTTAATTATGGCATATTGCCATATTGCACACGATTGTTTTGTAGGCGATAATTGCATTTTTTCAAACAATAGTACATTAGCAGGTCATATAACTGTTGGTGATTATGTAATTTTAGCCGGAATGACCGCAGTACATCAGTTTTGTACCATTGGTAATCACGCATTTGTAACCGGAGGATCTTTGGTAAGAAAAGACGTACCCCCTTATGTAAAAGCAGCAAGAGAACCACTATCCTATGCAGGTATTAACTCTATTGGCTTACGCCGAAGAGGTTTCACTCCCGAAAAAATAAGAGAAATTCAAAATATATATAGAATTCTATATCAGAAAAACTTTAATAATTCACAAGCATCAAGGATTATTGAAGCCGAAATGGAAGCAACACCAGAACGTGACGAAATCCTTCAGTTTATTAAAAATTCAAAACGAGGAATTATGAAGGGTTATTTTTCAAACTAAAAAACTAAGAAACTCAACAACTCACAAACTAAAAAAAATGGCATCAACATCAGATATAAGAAAAGGATTGTGCATAAAATACAATAACGATATTTATAAAATAATAGAATTTTTACACGTTAAACCGGGTAAAGGTCCTGCTTTTGTACGAACCAAACTAAAAAGTGTAACCACCGGAAAAGTTATCGATAATACTTTTTCAGCCGGACATAAAATAGAAGATATTCGTGTTGAAACTCATAAATTTCAGTATTTATACAGCGATGGAGATATGTATCACTTTATGAATACTAATGATTATAGTCAAATTCAACTTCAAAAAAATTCATTAGACAAGCCTGAACTTATGAAAGAAGGTGAGATTGTAACCATACAAATAAATACAGAAGATGGTCTTCCTTTATCTGTTGAGCTTCCGGCACATGTTATTTTAGAAATCACACACACCGAACCCGGAGTTAAAGGAAATACGGCAACAAACGCTTCAAAACCTGCAACGGTTGAAACCGGAGCAAAAATCAATGTTCCGCTTTTTGTAAATGAAGGGGATAAAATTAAAGTAGATACAGAAAAAAGTTCGTACATTGAAAGGGTTAAAGAATAACATTAAGTAACGTTATGAAATTCAATAAACAACAGTCACTTAAGAAAATCGCAAACATCATTAACAGTGACTTTGTAGGGGATGAAAATTTTCCGGTTTTAGGAATGAACGAGATACACGTGGTTGAACCCGGAGATATCGTTTTTGTAGATCATCCTAAATATTATGATAAAGCACTTCAATCCAAAGCAACTGTAATTTTAATTAATAAAGAAGTAGCTTGTCCCAAAGGAAAAGCATTGCTAATTTCAGACGATCCATTTAGAGATTTTAACATACTTACCAAGCACTTTAAACCTTTTATTCCGTCAACTTCTTCCGTTTCAAACACTGCAATAATCGGTAAAAACACGATTATTCAACCTAATGTTTTTATAGGCAATAATGTTACCATTGGCGATAATTGTGTAATCCATCCTAATGTTTCAATTTATGATAATACCGTTATCGGAAATAACGTAACAATACATTCGGGAACAGTTCTGGGAGCCGATGCTTTTTATTACAAAAACAGACCCGAAAAATACGACAAACTTCTAAGCGGAGGAAATGTAGTAATAAAAGACAATGTCGATGTAGGCGCATTATGCACCATAGATAAAGGAGTTTCGGCATCGACAATTATTGGCGAAGGAACAAAATTAGATAATCAAGTACACATTGGTCACGATACAGTCTTAGGCAAGCGTTGTTTGGTTGCTTCACAAACCGGTATTTCAGGTTGTGTTGTAATTGAAGATTTTGTAACCATTTGGGGGCAAGCAGGAATTACTAGTGGGATAACCATTGGCGAAAAAGCTGTTATTTCAGCTCAAAGCGGAGTGAGTAAATCGTTAGAAGGAAACAAATCATACTTTGGTACACCGGCAGATGATTTTAGAAAAAAATATAAAGAAATAGCATCCATACGTTTAATTCCGGAAATACTTAAAAAAATAGATAGTTTAAAAAATGAATAATCAAGCAAAAGAAATTGTAAAAGCGTTTTATCTTTCAGATATTTTAAAAGACGAAACCGTATTATCTAGATTCTTTCATCCTGAGATAAAACTTTTATGGAATAGCAACGAGGGTCTTACCATCATGTATTACCAAGATTTAAAAAATTTCTTTGACGAAATAAGACGAACCTATTGTGATATGCGTATTCAAGTAAGTCATTTATTACAAGACGAAAATTTTGTTACTGTTCGATAC
>JALWYP010000382.1:1646-4418 GCA_026992695.1 Flavobacteriaceae bacterium | reverse complement strand
CCACAACACCTAGTCCCGCTTCTGTTTTGGATATAAATAGTTCTGCTGATGGAACAAATTACGGAGGCTTTATGATACCTCGGGTTACATTAACCCAGCGTAATGCCATTCCCGTTACCGCAGCCGATGATGGTTTAATGGTCTTTCTTCAAGATGGAAATACACGTTGTGTCCAAATTTATAATGGGGTAGATTCACAATGGGAAAATGCCTATTGTATGCCGGTTAATCAAGCGCCTACAGCAAGTAGTGTTACAATGACGGGAAGTTCTTATGATGTTGGAATTACTTTTACCGGAAATTATACGTATAATGATGCAGAGGGCGATCCGGAAGGAACCTCTACTTACCAGTGGTATCGAGCCGATGATGCATTAGGAACAAACTCAGTTGCTATTTCAGGTGCTACATCATTATCTTATACGTTACAAGTTTCGGATATTGGAAAGTATATATCGTTTGCAGTCGTACCCATAGCAACCGTAGGAACACTTATTGGCGTGGAAACATATAGTACGTATAACGGTCCGGTAGATCCGAATGATGCACCGGTTGCTTCTGGAGTTAATCATTCAGGATGTGAAATTGTAGGCGAAGTGTTAACAGGAGTTTATACCTATTCGGATGCTGAAAATGATACAGAAGGAACATCAACCTATCAATGGTATACTGCAACTGATGCATTGGGGACAGGTGCTGCTCCTATTGCCGGAGCAACTTCATCAACTTATACCGTTCAAGCAGGAGATGTTGGGAACTATATCGCTTTTGAGGTTACTCCTGTAGCAGCAACAGGAACGTTAGTGGGTAATCCGGTTCGTTCTTCCTACCAAGGAGCTGTTGTTGCATCCGGGACTTGTGGTCCGGTTTTATTAGGTATTCAAGATTTTGAAGTAACACCGGCAACTCCTACATTAACACTTTCAGAAATCGTACCCGGTACCTACGAAACAGGAACCGGAAGTTTTCCTGCTTCAAATAAATATGTTAGCCCCGTTAGAGGCTACGGAATTTCTAACGGAACAGCAGAAATTAATTTGGGTGCCGTAGATGCTTCAGGCTATTTTTCTGCAACTGCTAAATTGCACTTAGCCTCTTTTGCAGGAACGGGTACAAATGGAGCAGATAATGGAGATACTGTAATTGTCGCTGTTAGTACAGATGGAGGTGCTACATTTTCGGAAGAGATTCGAATTACCGGAAATAGCAATAGAAAGTGGGACTTTAATGCAACCGGAGTAGCTTCAGTGGCATATGATGGAGATAATGTTTATACTTCTTTTGTTTCACCAAATGGAAGTGCCGGAATTGCTAATTTGGAAATTACAGGTATTCCTAATTCTGCAAACCTGATGCTAAAAATCACTCTGTTAAATAATAACTCTAATGAATTATGGGTAATTGATGATGTTGAAATTTTTGGAAATCCTTAAGTTAATGAAAAAGTATTTAATCTTATTTGTGGTATTTAATTTTAAGTTTCTAGTAGCTCAAGTTGCTATCAATGATTTGAATCCTTCAAGCGCTGCAGCATTATATCTTGAAGCACAAAAAGTACCTACAACCAATTTCGGCGGTTTTTTAATGCCAATTGTTACAGAAATACAACAAGCATCCATACCGGTTTCAACTGTAGATAATAGAGATGATGGGTTAATGGTTTTTGTAAGTGATGCAGGAACAGGAAAGCATTGCTGGGAAATATACGATTCTAATGCACAACTATGGCGAAGTATTACCTGTACAACAGAGCCTCCTTGTAATGCGGTTTTATACAGTGAAGATTTCACACCTTATGTTAATAATACCGGAATATCGGGAGCTAGTTCCTCAAACGGAGACTATCCCACAGGTGTTACAAAGTGGACACTTTCCAGTTATACTGCTATTAGAGATGGTAATACTGCCTATCCCGGTACTTTGGTAGATGCGAACGATTATGGGATGGTTATTTCCGGAAAATTAGATTGTAGAGATACTAACGGACCTTTTTTATTTCAAACCCAAAGCATCGATATTTCGGGTTATACAAATATTACTTTTTCATGTGAGTTTAGTGAAACAGGAACTTTAGAATATTATCCTGCACAACATTCAGATGATTACAATTGTGGAATGGAATCTCAGGGGAGTGACTATATAGATGTACTTTATTCTACCGATGGGGGTTCTACTTTTACCGAAGTACCTAACTTTTCAGGAATGGGAAATACAAATCATACATTGGCAGATGACCTTCCCGGAACGGTAAATTTTTCGGTTGGAGGATTGTCCGGAAGTTCGTTGGTTATTCGGATTAGACTTCAAAATTGGTCTGATGACGAACATTATTTTTTAGACAATCTTCAGGTAACTTGTAATTAAGCTAAAAAAAGCTTTTATTTTCTTACAGAATTAGTATTTTTATTTTTTATTAAAAACAACTAACTGTTATGAATGTATGTTTTATTATGTACCCTTGGGATGAAATGGATCCTGAGAATGATTCAACCCTAGCTATGATTCACGAATTTGTAAAACGCGGTCATGGTCTTGCTATTACAACACCGGCAAATCTTACTATTAGAGATAGTGTGGCATTTGCTTTTTCGCATGTAATAAAACGTTGCGAAAAAATTCCGAGTAACTTAAAATCGTTTCATAAAAAAGCCGAATTCTATGACGAAATGCTCCCACTTGCCGGCTTTGACGTTATTATTTTACGAAGCAATCCGCCGTTAGATATGATTATGCTAAATTTTTTAGATAGCGTAAAAGACGATGTGTTTATAA
>JALWYP010000382.1:0-1636 GCA_026992695.1 Flavobacteriaceae bacterium | reverse complement strand
GTTTATAATGAATGATTTAGACGGAATAAGAAGAGCAAACAACAAATTATATACAGCGGTTTTTGAAGATGAAAAAAATGAATTTATTCCTCGTACACACGTCACCAAAAATAAAGAATATCTTAAAAAAACCATTAAAGAAGGTCCAGATAAAATGATTCTCAAACCCTTAAATGGGTATGGAGGATCCGGTGTAATACTTATCGAAAAACGAGCGATGACCAGTATTAATTCACTTTTAGATTTTTATATAGATAATAAAGACGGGACTTCAAATTATGTAATACTTCAAGAATACATTGATGGAGCAGACCAAGGTGATGTGCGTATTTTGTTGCTTAATGGCAAACCTATAGGTGCTATGCGAAGAGTACCGGGTGACGAAGATCATCGCTCTAATGTGAGTGCAGGAGGAAGTGTGCAAAAACACAGCTTAACTAAAGAAGAAAAAGAATTATGCAGAAAAATAGGTCCCAAATTGGTAAAAGACGGATTGTATTTTGTAGGCATTGATGTTATTAATAACATGCTTGTGGAAGTAAATGTAATGTCTCCCGGAGGAATAACGTATATGAATAAAGTTTATAAAGTTAAAATTCAAGAAAAAATAGTAGATTTTGTTGAAGATAAAGTATCTGAACGTCTTATTGCATTTGAAAGAAGAAAAAAATTAAGAAAATACGTAGATGAAGCCTAATGGAAAAGCTCACGATATCTCAAATATGTTCCAAAATTGAAGCAGGTCAAACTTTTAATGCCGTTGCTTCTGATTATAGTTTTACTTTAAAAATTGATGAATATGTACCCTATGTTTGCGGAGCCGTTCATGACGGACATCAATTTAGAAAAGAACTTTGGGAAAATTGCCTACATACCGAATACGACCGTTGGTTTGAAGAAGACCCAGCTACCAAAGAAATGGTAAAAACCCACCCCATTGTTCTCGCCGGTTGTGATAGCAGATTTGAATACGACTTAAACAGAGACCCTGAAAATGCCATTTATAATGATGCGTGGGGCAAAAAATTATGGAAATTACCTCTTACAGAATTACAGAAAGAAAAAAGCTTACAGAAACATTCCAATTTTTATAAGGTAGTTAATTGTTTAATCGCTAAATTAGAGGAATTACATGGAGCCGTTGTGGTTTATGATATGCACTCTTATAATTGGAAACGATGGGATAGGGAAGTGCCAGTAATAAACTTAGGAACAAAAAATATAGATAATCATCGTTATGGAGATATGGTAGAAAATTGGAGAGCTTCCCTTTCTCTGTTGCAATTGCCATATAATATTAAAGCTACTTCTAAGATTAACGATACCTTTCAAGGTAACGGTTATTTTTTAAAACACATTACACAGCATTTTGGGTACACGCTAGTTTTAGCAACCGAATTTAAAAAAATATACTGTGATGAGTTAAACCAAATAATTTTTCCGGAAGTAGTAGATGCTATTGAAAAACAATTACAAGAAAAAATAAAACAACATGCAACGTTGTTTTACCAAACTCATAAAAAATAAGATGACTTTCCCCGAAACTATTATAGATACTTTCCCTAATCTTTTTAAAGTAGATCAAACTTTAGACAGATTAGTTAAAAAAATAGAACTGCTTAATTTTGTTAATCCT
>JALWYP010000381.1 GCA_026992695.1 Flavobacteriaceae bacterium | reverse complement strand
AAAAAAAATGTTAGCCGAAGAAGGTATTTTTATTCCTATGGTTACAACACTTCACGGAACCGATATTACTCTGGTAGGAAGTCATCCGTTTTATAAACCTGCAGTTACCTTTAGCATAAATAAAAGTGATATTGTAACCTCGGTTTCTAAAAGTTTAAAAGAAGACACGCTACGACTTTTTGATATTGAAAATGAGATTTATGTAGTTCCTAATTTTATTGATATGTCTAAGTCCAGTAATCCGTTTACTCCTTGTCAGCGGGAACTTATGGCAGACAACGATGAAAAAATTATTACGCATATAAGTAATTTACGTCCTGTTAAACGAATTAAAGATGTAATAGAAATTTTTTATCGAATTCAAAAAGAAATTCCTTCAAAATTAATTGTAGTGGGAGAGGGACCCGATAAATTATCGGCAGAAAAATTATGCAAAGAATTAGAGATTGAAGGAAAAGTCTTTTTTGTAGGAAACAGTAGCGAGATAGACAAAATATTGTGTTTTAGCGATTTGTTTTTATTGCCTTCCGAAAAAGAAAGTTTCGGACTGGCGGCGTTAGAGGCTATGGTATGTGGTGCGCCGGTTATTTCAAGTAATACCGGCGGTTTACCCGAAGTAAATAGTCAAGGTTACAGTGGCTATTTAAGCGATGTAGGGAATGTAGAAGAAATGGCAAAAAATGCTATTTCAATTCTTAAAGATGAAGAAAAATTAAGCCGGTTTAAGAAAAACGCCAAAGAAGTAGCTTCTCGATTCGATACAAAAAAAATAGTGCCTCAATACGAAGCACTATATAAAAAAGCGATTGAAAATATTTCGGTTAAAAGTAATTAATTAAAATTGATATCGTATTCCTAAAGCAATATCAAAACCTACGTCATTTCTATAATTCCCAAAACCGAGTTCCGGTCTAAAATCCAAAGAGAGCAAGAGCGGAAAATCAAAATCATATTCAACACCTATGTCACCGGCTACAAAAACAAAAGTTTCATTATCGGGATTTCCCGGAAAAGAATCTTTAAACGCAATTTGTCCCAAACCACCACCGGCTCCAGCGTACCAATTAATGTTACCGTCCAATTTCCATACCCATTGATACAATCCGGTGAGCTTATAAGCCGAAACATCCTTATTGCTGTTCCAGCCCAAACCAAATTCTAATCGGGTATTATCGCTTATTACTCTTTGGAAATTTATTTCGGTTCCAAAACCGTCATTATCTCCAATACGTATGCCTATGGCGTTGTTTGCAACACGTTGCCCGAAGGTTGAAAAACCGGAAACAATGATTACAATGAAAATTAAAATGTGCTTATTCATAGAATTATAATTTAGGTTTATTTTACAATTGTTATTCAATCAAACTATCCCATATTTCAATATCATCTATCCATTGTTTTTTAGGATTGGCATTTCCGTAAATTTGGGTAAGTAATATAAAATCAATGGGTTTTCCATTCCGAGTAGTAGGTCCTAAATGGTCACCAATTACGTCACCGTTTACCTTCCATAAGGCTCTTCCGTCTTCACCTTCACTCCAATGCCAGTAAAATTCGGTGGTAAACCATTCGTTTATCGGGACGGGAATACTGTAATTATCAATTTCCCAAACAGGAGTTTGCGAGTTTTCATCGCCTTGAAAATGCCAATACGGATTTCCATTTTCGTCTGTATATACAAAAGAGATAAGCCTAAAACCGGTTCCTTCTGCATAATCTTTTGATTTCCATTCAAAAAAAGTACGCCAAGAATCGGGTTCATTCATTCCTTCGGTACCCAATTTAATACGATATTTAATATATAAATCTTTTCTTCCTTCGGTTATATTTAATATTTCATACGGGCATTGAGTAACACCGGTATCGTAATTTTCTTCACTATACAAAACACGTGTTGGATTCCCGTCATAACCGTTTACCGTAACAATTTCAGATAATACCGCTTGGTGGTTATCGTCATCAATATAATGCAAAGCACTTTCGGAAGCACCTAAAACAGTAATGGGAAAACTAAAGCCCGTCTCAGAATCGGTACCGCGAATAAACCGGTAGTCTTCAGAATTTTCTACAGGAACCGGATCAATATACACCCCTTCTTCAAATCCGGTACTAAACAATAGTTGCGGTTCAGGAGGTTGGTTTTCTTCTTGTTGAGGTGAATTGGTTTCAGAACTACAAGAAAAAATAAAAAACAAGATGCAGTAAAAAAAGAAATACTTCAAAGTAAATGGTTTTATAGTAATTTATTTCTTTTAATGAAACGTTTTATTCTTTCAGATATTATTTACTTTTGAACCAAATGAAAGAAAATTTTAAAACATTTTCAAAAAACTTTAATGGCGAGTTTTATTTTAACGACTTGTACAAAAAAATGTATGCTACCGATGCTTCGGTGTATCGCATGATGCCTCAAGCAGTCGCGTTTCCCGATAACGAAGTTGGAATAAAACAACTTATTTACTTTGCATTAAAAAACAACCTTTCCTTAATACCGAGAGCCGCCGGAACGTCCCTCGCCGGACAATGCGTTGGTGATGGAATTGTGGTGGACGTTTCAAAACATTTTACAAAAATAATTTCGGTTGATAAAAAAAGGAAAACGGTAACCGTGCAACCCGGAGTAATTCGAGATGAGCTTAATGGTTTTTTAAAACCTTATGGTTTGTTTTTTGGACCAAATACTTCCACATCCAACCGCTGTATGATAGGTGGTATGGTAGGAAATAATTCCAGCGGAACAACCTCCATCCAATACGGTGTTACGCGTGATAAAATAATTAGTTTAAAAGGATTTCTTTCTAACGGAGAAGAAGTAATTTTTTCTGAACTTACTGAAAAGGAATTTGCTGAAAAAACAAAATTAAACACGCTTGAAGGTAACATTTACAAAAAAATAGATGCGCTTTTATCTTCTAAAGAAAATCAAAACGAAATACTAAAACATTTTCCCAAACCCGAAATTCACCGTCGTAATACCGGTTATGCGGTAGATACTTTGTTGAATTTTAAGCGATTTGGTGGAACAGAAAACATCGTAAACCTTGCCAAACTGCTTTGCGGAAGCGAAGGAACACTTGTTTTTACTACCCAAATTACCTTACAATTAGATGCGTTGCCTCCCAAGCACAATGCCATGGTCGTTGCGCAATATGCTTCACTTAAAAATTGCTTGAATGATGTAAATTTGGTTATGCAGCACGACTTGTTTACGTGCGAAATGATGGACGATGTTATACTAAACTGTACGAAAAACAACAAAAAATTCAACAAATACCGCTTTTTTATTGAAGGAAACCCTAAAGCATTGTTAATGCTTGAAGTCTGCGACAAAACAGAAAAAGGGTTGCAACAAAAAACACAAAATTTATTAAAAACGCTTCAACAATCGGGATGGAGTTATGCTTATCCGGTTTTAAAAGGAAAACAAATTCATAAAGCCTTAGAACTTCGCAAAGCCGGATTAGGACTTTTGGGAAATATGATAGGCGACAAAAAAGCAGTAGCTTGTATTGAAGATACCGCCGTAGCTTTACCCGATTTACCCAAATATATTGAAGAATTTACTGCTTTAATGCAGAGGTTTAACCAGCAAGCGGTTTATTATGCACACGCCGGAGCAGGAGAGCTGCACTTGCGACCTATTTTAAACTTAAAAAAACAAGAAGAAGTTGCACATTTTAGAGAAATTACTACTCAAGTAGCACACTTGGTAAAAAAATATAAAGGTTCTTTTTCGGGAGAACATGGCGACGGTATTGTGCGCTCCGAGTTTTTACCTTTTTTAATTGGTGAAAAAAATTATCAAATTTTAAAGGAAATTAAAACCATTTTTGACCCCAACACAATTTTCAACAAAGGTAAAATCATTCAGCCTTTTAAAATGGATGCATCGCTTAGGCACAAAGCAGGTAAACCCGTGCCTGAGATTAAGACCCTAACCGATTTTAGCGATTCGCAAGGCGTGCTAAGATTGGTAGAAAAATGCAACGGAAGCGGCGATTGCCGGAAACCTGCTTCGTTGGGAGGCGTGATGTGTCCCAGCTACCAAGCCACTAAAAACGAAAAAGACAGTACACGTGCCAGAGCCAATGTTTTGCGAGAAGTATTAACCAATAACGCACAACTTAACAAGTTTAATTCCGATGAAATAAAAAAAGTTTTAGACCTGTGTTTAAGCTGTAAAGCCTGCGCTACAGAGTGTCCCAGTAACGTGGATATCGCAAGGGTAAAATCTGAATATTTATACCAATATTAAAGAGAAAAAAAAGTGCCTTTTGCTACAAAACTAATAGCCAAAAGTAGTGCGATAAATAAAAAGGCTTATGAGATAAATCCAAATTCCTCTCTTATATTGTTTAATATGGGGAATACACATCTATTAAAAGGAGAACTAACCAAGGCCAGGGATTTTTTTTTAATGGCCCTGAAGGTAGATCC
>JALWYP010000380.1 GCA_026992695.1 Flavobacteriaceae bacterium | reverse complement strand
CTTTTAAGTTTTTCAATGGTTATTAAATTAGGATGCATTAGTTTTTATACTCACCTGTTAAGTAATTTATTTCATTTACCGTTTGGTTGTATAAATTTAGTTTGCTTAGGTAATCGCGTTTTATAGTAACTGCTTGTTCGAGTGTAGCAATGTATTCTACATAGTTTACTTCGCCTTCTTTGTATGCTTTGGTAGCCGAAAAAAACAGTTTATCTGCCAATTGCAGTCCTCTTGTTTCGTAATATCGAAGTGAAGCTTTGTATTTTTCAAAATCTTGCTCCAGGCTTTTCAATGAAGCCGATAGCTGAAGACGCGTTTGTTCGTAATTAAATTCTGCAATATCCGATTGAATTTTTGCAGCTTTTGTTTTACTGTTTTGCGACCAAAAAAATAAAGGAACTTTTACGCCCACTTGAAAACCGGTAAGATTCTTAATCCCTTCAATTTGCTGATTAAAATAACCGGCAGAAAGATTGGGTAAAAATTGTGCTTTTTCCAGTTTGTATTCCCGTTGCGTAACTTGTAATTTATTTTGTTGAAATTGCAACACGGGATTGTCTTCTGCAACCGATACTTCTTCTGTAAACATTATTTTTTTTATCGGTGTATCTAAAACCGTTACTTCTTCTTCTACATTCAGCAATAACCGAAGCTGTTCTCGAAGTGTTTCTACATCTAGCATTGCCTCTTGCTTTACAAGTTTTATTTCTTCTCCTTTTGCTTCTGCTGCCATTTTTTCAATAAGGTTTACTTCTCCTGTTTCAAACCTTTTTTTAGCAATCTGGGCAAAGTTTTTATAAGCAAGTTCTAATTCTTCAATTAAAATTAAATTCTCTTTTGCATATTGCAACCCATAATACGTTGCTCTAACTTGTCGCTCTATTTCAATTTTTTGAAGTACTTGTGCTGTTTTACTCAGCGCAATTTTTTCTTTTTGAAGCTTTGCCTGTGTACCATAAACCGTTGGAAATTTAAAATCCTGCGAAATATTCCATTGGTAATCGGTAACAATGGTATTTAATTGCCCTCTGGAATAATCTACTGCTGTTTTATCTAAATCTATCGTTGCTCCTTTTAAGGTTTCCTGCCTATTTACTTCAAAGTTGGCTGCTTTAGCACTAGGGCTGTTTTTTAAAGCTAACGCAACAGCTTCTTCAACACTAACTTGTTTAACACTTTGTTGTGCGGTTATTTGTTGTGTTGCTGTAATTGAAAGTGTAATAATACTAATAAGAGTTGCTAAAGATTTATTCATTTTTCTAATTTTTCTGTTTTCCGAACGGCTTTCAACAAAATAATACAAAACGGGTACTACTAATAATGTGAGTAAGGTTGAAGAAATTAACCCTCCAATAACCACAGTAGCTAAGGGGCGTTGTACTTCGGCTCCGGCAGAGGCAGATATTGCCATAGGTACAAATCCCATAATAGCCGCAACGGCTGTTAGTAAAATAGGGCGTAAACGTTCTTTTGTTGCTAAAATAATGCGTTCTTTTAAGTTGGTATGTCCTTCTAATTTTAAGCTGTTAAATCTGCTAACTAATACCAGCCCGTTTAACACGGCTACTCCAAAGAGTACCACAAAACCAACACCTGCCGAAATACTAAAGGGCATACCTCGTAAATACAAGCTAAAAATTCCACCAATTGCCGCCAAGGGCACTGCCATATAAATCATCGTGGCTTGCGATACCGAGTGCAATGCAAAATAAAGCAGGATAAAAATTAAGAATAATGCAATGGGTACCACAATAGATAGTCGTTGTTTGGCGCGTTTTAGGTTTTCAAAAGAACCGCCGTATTCAATAAAATATCCTTCGGGAAGTTTTAGTTCTGCATCGAGCCTTTTTTGCACATCTTCTACCATAGACTCTACATCGCGTCCTCTAACATTTACTCCTACCGAAACCCTTCGGTAGGTATTGTCTCTAGAGATTTGCATAGGTCCCGGTTTGTAGCTTATTTCGGCAAGTTCTTTTAACGGAATCTGGGTGTTCCCACTAGGTAAATCTACAAATAAGTTGCGCAAATCTTCAATAGATTTACGGTAAGTTTCTGAAAACCGAATAACTAAATCGAAGCGTTTTTCGCCTTCAAAAATAATTCCGGCATCGGCACCTGCAAAAGCGGCACTTACGTAATTATTTAATTTATCGACTGTTAACCCGTATTTAGCTAATTTTTCGCGTTGGTAAATAACGGTAATTTGTGGTAATCCATCTGTGGCTTCGGCACGCACATCGGCAGCTCCGGGTACGGTTTTTATAATGGCTGCCATTTCTTCGGCTTTGTTTGCAAGGGTTTCTAAGTTATTTCCGTAGAGTTTTATAGCAACATCTTCTCTAACTCCGGTGAGTAATTCGTTAAACCGAAGTTCTACCGGTTGTGTAAAAATAAAATTAGCTCCTACTACCGCTTTTAATTTTTGATTCATTTTTTCAATCAACTCGGTTTTTGTTGTTGCAGAAGTCCATTTACTCATATCTTTTTCAAGAATAATAAAACAATCGGCTATATCCATAGGCATAGGGTCTGTGGGTATTTCGGAAACTCCTATACGCCCCACCATGGTTTTAACTTCGGGGAAGTTTGAAGTAATAATTTTTTCAACTTCTTCCGATACTTTAATAGATTCGGAAAGGGAACTCCCCGGTTTCATAATAATTTGCATTGCGATATCGCCTTCGTCTAATTTCGGAATAAATTCGCCACCCATTCTGCTAAAAATAAATCCGGCAATTAAAAACAAAGCCACAGCAATAACCACAACAACTGTTTTCATTTTTAAAGCTCCGTTAATAAGCGGTTCGTACACTTTAAACAATGCATTCATCGCTTTGTCACTAATACGCGTAAGGGCATTTTCAAGTTTTGAAAACCAGTTTTGTTTTTTTAGAGAAATAGGTTTCATTGTAAGCGAAACCATAACAGGAACATAGGTTAAACACAACAACAACGCTCCTAAAACTGCATAGCCAAAGGTAAACGCCATAGGGCGAAACATTTTTCCTTCGACTCCTGTTAAGAATAAAATAGGGGTAAATACAATAAGAATTATTAACTGCCCAAAAAATGCCGAGTTCATCATCATACTCCCCGATTTATATGTAATGTCATCCATTTCTTCGGAAGTAAAATCGGCTTTATTCTTCTTTAAGCGTTCTTGTATGTGATGTACGGTACCTTCTACAATGATTACGGCTCCGTCAACAATAATTCCAAAATCGATTGCTCCCAA
The DNA here is from genome assembly GCA_026992695.1 of Flavobacteriaceae bacterium. Classification (GTDB taxonomy): domain Bacteria; phylum Bacteroidota; class Bacteroidia; order Flavobacteriales; family Flavobacteriaceae; genus Marifrigoribacter. The sequence continues at coordinate 1,201 of JALWYP010000380.1, read as the reverse complement.
CGACATTAAGTTTGCCCAAACTCCGGTAGCTTTCATTAAGATGAAAGCGAAAAGTAACGACAACGGAATGATGGATGCTGTTAGTAATCCGCCACGTAAACTTCCCAAAAGAAATACCAATACAAATACTACAATTAAGGCTCCTTCAATTAGATTTTTAGAAACGGTACTGGTGGTTCTGGCTATTAAATCGCTTCTATCTAAAAAGGGTTTAATTTCGAGTCCTTCGGGTAATGATTTTTGAATGTTTTTAATACGCTCTTTTACATTGTTTATTACTTCGTTGGGGTTTTCGCCTTTAAGCATAAGCACTTGTCCTCCGACACTTTCTTTTCCGTTTTCGGTAAATGCTCCAAAACGCACAGCCGATCCAAAGTGTACTTCATCGGCAACATCTTTTATAAGTACCGGCGTATTTTCTACATTTTTTACTACAATATTTTTAATATCATCTAACGAACGTGCAAGTCCTTCACCTCTAATAAAATTGGCTTGATGATTTTTTTCGATATAGGCACCTCCCGTATTGGAGTTATTTTTTTCAAGTGCTTCAAAAACTTCTCCTATGCTTACTCCCATACTGTTTAACCGGTTTGGGTTAAGAGCAATCTCGTATTGCTTTACATTTCCGCCAAAGGAATTGATTTCTACCACACCCGGCACCAATGCCATTTGTCGTTTTACAATCCAGTCTTGCACGGTACGCAAATCGGACGGAGCATATTTGTCTTCAAATCCTTTTTTAGGAACGAGTGAATATTGATAAATTTCGCCCAATCCTGTTGCTATGGGAGCCATAAAAGGTTTACCAAAACCTTCGGGAATGGATTCTTGAATTTCGGAAAGTTTTTCTTGAACTAATTGTCTTGGTAAATACGTCCCCATTTTATCTTTAAAAACAATGGTTACAACCGAAAGCCCAAAACGAGATACGGAGCGAAGCTCTACGACATCGGGTAGATTAGCTACTGCTAACTCAACCGGATACGTTACAAACTGCTCGATATCCTCTGTTCCTAAGTTAGGAGCTACGGTTATTACTTGTACTTGGTTGTTGGTAATATCGGGTACCGAACCCAATTTGATGGTCATCATAGAATAGGTTCCTACTCCTATGAGTGCCAGAATAAATAATCCGACAATAAATTTATTATGAATGGAAAAATAGATGATTTTATTAATCATATAAAAAAAGGTTTTA
>JALWYP010000379.1 GCA_026992695.1 Flavobacteriaceae bacterium | reverse complement strand
TACAGCGTAAAACTGTGATGGGCGGAATGGGACTTCCCGGAAAACTATCCGATTGCTCTGAACAAGACCCCGAAAAATGCGAAGTATTTCTCGTTGAGGGAGATTCGGCGGGAGGTACTGCCAAACAAGGACGAGATCGTAACTTTCAAGCTATTTTGCCGCTTCGTGGAAAAATACTCAATGTAGAAAAAGCCATGCAACACAAGGTTTTTGAAAACGAAGAAATACGCAATATCTTTACGGCTCTTGGAGTGAGTATAGGCACCGAAGAAGATAGCAAGGCACTTAATCTAGAAAAATTGCGATACCACAAAATTGTAATTATGTGTGATGCCGATGTAGATGGAAGTCATATCTCTACCTTAATATTAACGTTTTTCTTCCGGTATATGAAAGAACTTATTGAAGCCGGTCATGTGTACATTGCAACACCACCACTTTATTTGGTTAAAAGAGGAGCAAAAAAAGCCTATGCTTGGAATGACGAAGAACGAGATGCATTGATAAAAGAATTTGGAGATGGAAGCAAAATACAACGTTATAAAGGTCTGGGTGAAATGAATGCCGAACAACTTTGGGAAACTACCATGAAACCAAACCAACGAATTTTACGCCAAGTAATAATTGATAATGGAGCCGAAGCAGATCGTGTTTTTTCTATGCTTATGGGTGATGAAGTACCACCTCGTAGAGAGTTTATCGAGAAAAATGCGATTTATGCAAATATTGATGCCTAAGAAATAAATTAAATCTATAAGATTTTAGAAACCTCACAAATTTCATTTTAAGAAGAAAATTGTGAGGTTTTTCTGTTTTTAATAAAAAGATGGATTTTTAAATCTTTTTGGAAGCCATTAATATTTTAATATCTTTACTTTCTAGAAAACCCAAATCTCTTTCAGTTATGAAATTTAAAGCTTGTTTTTTCTTTATCCTTTTTATAGGAACCCTGCACGCACAAAATTTTGAAGATATTTTAGCTTCCGGATCAAAAGATGCTTCTGTTTATTTGGGTAACTATCTAGAACCTGTATATAATGGATTAATATATAATTTAGGAGGAGGTTGGTATCATTCAGGAAAAACACATAAAAAACTAGGTTTTGATATTACTATTAATGCTTTGGCTTCTTTTGTTCCTAGCTCAGACAAAACCTTTATTTTTAAAAATTCAGAATATACATTTTTAGAATTAGAAAGCGGACTTTCGCAGGATGCTTTGCCTACCGCAATGGGACAGACCAGTAATAAAAGAATAGCTGTAAAAATTCCGATAGATGCATTGGGAAATACCGTTCCTTTAGGAAGTCATACCGGTTTTAAGGTTGCTTCTTTTGAAACATTAGATGGTATTGAAGACGAGCTTCCCGTAGCAGCCATTCCTACTCCAATGATTCAAGTAGGAGTGGGGTTGTTTGCTAAAACCGACCTAAAAATACGATTGGTTCCAGGGATTGGAGGGAAAGATGTAAAAATGAGCCTGTACGGTATTGGCTTGCAACACGATTTAATGCAGTATTTTGGCGTTGCTGAAAAAACACCAATTTTAGATGTCTCGGTTTTGGGTGCCTACACAGCCACTCGAATTAAATATACACCCGAAGACTCTTCTGTAGGAGTAAACCAAGAAACCGATATTAACATTAATGCTTATACGCTTCAATTGGTGGGCGGTTTAAATTTGAAAATCGTAAACTTTTATGCAGGGCTGGGTTATGTAGGAGGTAAAGCTTCAACCAAAGTAAAAGGTGAATACACTTTTAATTATAGCTTAGAAGACATCTCTGGTGTGCCTATTTCGGGAGAACAAACAGAAACCGTAACAGACCCAATAGATTTTGATTATAAATTAACAGGAATGAAGGCAACCATCGGAATGCGAATTAATGCTGCGTGGTTTAAGCTATTTGCCGATTATTCTATTCAACAATACAATACCGCAAATATGGGAATTTCATTTAGCTTTAGATAATGAAAAAAATACAAATCCTTGTCTTACTTGGTAGTATTTTTTTAAGTAAAATGTCTGCACAAGTTTCCAGTCCCGATTTAAACGCTTTTATAACCGATATGGTTTTTATGTCTAAGCAATATGTGTCTCCGGCAGGAACCGCTTCGGCATATCAATCATCTGGTGCTTGGTACACTTCGGCAACAAGTGTGGGTAAATTTAATGTCGATTTTTCGTTACATATTAATGCACTGTTTATCCCTAAAAATCAAAAATCCTTTACAATAAAAAACTCCGATTTTAATTCGTTAGTAATTCAAGATCAATCGCTTCAACAAGCTCAAATACCAACTGCATTAGGTGGCGATACTAATGTTTTTTTTGATTTTTTTATAGATGATAACCAATACGAACTTCAAGCCTTTGAAGGAGTTAAAATGAATGTATTGGCGCATCCCTATTTGCAAGCTACCGTAGGACTTTGGAAAGAAACCGATGTAACGGTGCGATATTCGCCAAGAATAACCATTGATGCTTCAAATTATGAAATTTTTGGTATTGCCCTAAAACATACACTTTCGCAATACTTTAGAGGCGATAAAAAGAATCCGATTGAAGTAGCATTATTGGTATCGTATTCAAAATTTGATTTGAATCTGTTTTTCGATTCGGTAAACATAAAACCTGTAGGTTCGCCCTCTAATACCGAACCGCTAACCACCTTAGACGGTGTAATTATTGATGCCGATTCTTGGTTATATCAAGCGATTGCTTCAAAGAAAACAGGAAACTTCGAAATTAATGCTTCGTTAGGAGTAACTCAAAACAAATTTAATTACTTATTAAGCGGAAAAGAGGGTTTGGTTTTAGATTTGTTTAATGATTTGCTGGTTCTTTTAGACCAAACGAAAACACATTTTAAAGGCGATGTGGGGGTTAATTACTTTTTTAAAAATAAAAAATGGTATCTGTCTTCAACTGTAAGCATAGGAACTTTTGCTAATGCAAATGTTGCACTACACTACAGATTGTTTTAGTTTTTTTGTACATTTACTTTTTAAGTCTATCCCATGAAACTATTTTTTCCTGCTTGCCTGTTACTTTTCATTTGTATAAATTATTCTTGTAAAAATCAAAACCCACCAACTAATCCTATAAAAAAATATACACTACTCGAGCAAGAAGAAATCTCTGATAGCTTAGTAAAACATTTCCGAGCCTATGGTATAAACAGTAAAAGATATAGAGATTCAATAGATAGTGCTATAAAAAAATTCCCCTCATTTGCCTACCTATATCAACAAAGAGCCATGCCGTTATATAAACAAGATAAAGACGAATTAGGGTTGCCTTTTTTAAACAAAGCAGCAACGCTTAACCCAAAAAAATATCTTGACTATGCAGGTTTTATGAAATGTATCTTTTCAAAAAATTATAACGATGCTATTTTAGATTTCAAAACGTATTTGGATAAATTTGGAGAGGGATATGTGATGGATCACACCTATTATTTCTATATTGGAATTAGTCACCTTCAATTAAATCAATTTGAAAAAGCTAAAGAAAATCTTGAAAAAAGCATTAAACAAACTCAAGCAGATGGAGGAGATGGTTGGGTGCATTATTTAGATTTACTTTACTTAGGGATTGCTACTATGGAACTAGGTGATTATGAAAACGCTATATTACATTTTAACAAAGCATTAGCAGCGTATGATAGGTTTAGTGATGCTAAATTTTACAAAGGCAGATGTCTGTATTTGTTAGGCAACAGCGAAAAAGCTAAACAGTATATTCTCGAAGCCAAAGAAGACTTGCTAAACGGGTTTACTATTAATGAAGATAATGTCATTTACGAACGTTATCCGTATCAACTCAGAAAAGCTTGGTTTGGCATCTAATATAACAGATAAGTTAAAAAAATAACCCAACCTGTTTGTCGTATATTAGTTTAATTAGTTAGTCTCCCTACTCATATTTATCCCTAAAATCTCACCTCTAAAATCTCACCTCTAAAACCTAAAAAAATCTTATTAAAATCGTACCTTTGTAATCGAATTTAAAATCACACAAAATGAAAGTAACAGTAGTAGGTGCAGGAGCCGTAGGAGCCAGTTGTGCCGAGTATATCGCTATTAAAAACTTTGCCTCAGAAGTAGTTATCCTTGATATTAAAGAAGGGTATGCCGAAGGGAAAGCAATGGACTTGATGCAAACCGCTTCATTAAACGGTTTTGATACCAAAATCACAGGAGTAACCAACGATTATTCAAAAACCGCCGGTAGTGATGTGGTGGTTATTACCAGTGGTATTCCGCGTAAGCCGGGAATGACACGCGAAGAATTAATAGGTATTAATGCAGGTATTGTTAAAAGTGTTTCAGCAAGTTTAATACAACATTCACCCGATGCCGTTATTCTTGTAGTAAGTAATCCTATGGATACAATGGCGTATTTGGTACATAAAACAACAGGCTTACCAAGAACTCGAATCATCGGGATGGGAGGGGCTTTAGATAGCGCACGCTTTAAATATCGTTTAGCCGAAGCCTTAGAGTGCCCCATAAGCGATGTAGACGGGATGGTAGTAGGACAACATAGCGATAAAGGAATGATTCCTTTAACAAGATTGGCGACCCGAAACAGTATTCCCGTAACAAGATTTTTGTCTGAAGAAAGATTAAATCAAGTAGCCGAAGATACCAAAGTGGGAGGCGCTACTTTAACCAAATTATTGGGGACATCTGCTTGGTATGCACCTGGAGCCGCCGTATCCGGAATGGTACAAGCCATTGCTTGCGACCAAAAGAAAATGTTCCCTTGTTCTACCTACGTTACAGGAGAGTATGGTTTAAACGATTTGTGTATTGGAGTTCCGGTTATTCTAGGAAAAAACGGTATTGAAAAAATAGTTGAAATTGAATTAACGGAAGCCGAAAAAGAAAAAATGAAAACCAGCGCCGAAGCCATTAAAAAAACCAATGGTTTGTTAGCGATTTAATAAACGTTTTTAGTACGAATCAAAAAGGTCGTTTTGAATATTTCAAGACGACTTTTTTTGTTAATGAATATGATTGAAGAATGAAAATGAAAAGTAAAAAGTGAATTCTGAATTAAGACAAGTGACAAAAGATTTATTGAGAAGTTATCCTGCAAGGTTTGAGAAGGAAGAAGTGAGGGTAACCTTGTAGGTTCGAAATTAGATGATTGACAATTTTCTCGATTGATTATTTTTTCGATTTAGGATTTAGAATTTTTCTTTAACCAAAAACTATAAACCAGAAACCAGAAACTAGAAACCTGACTTGCCTACCGCACATAGCAACTAAAAAGGTGTTCGAGTATTCAACTTGTTGAATGTATCGAGAATACCGGAAAAAGAATATTTTTTCGATTGACAATTTTCTCGATTGAAGATTTGAGCCTGCCAATCAAAAGTAGATTATGATTGAAAAATTAATTCTAAACTCATATCTAATCCCTCATACCTCACAACTAATACCAACTGGATACTGCGAACTGAATACTGCCAACTGAAAACCAGAAACCAGAAACCAGACTTGCCTACCGCAGGTAGGAACCAAAAACCTTGGTTAACTATTTAAGAAAAAAATAATTGCCATTTCCTTTTTGAAAACCTATATTTGCAGTCTTGAAAAAAAATGACGTCAAAAACTAGACTAAACACCTATAAGAATGCAAAATAAAGGACTTATTAGATTGTTTGCAATATTGTTCGGATTGGTAAGTATATACCAACTCTCCTATACCTATATTGCTAATAAAGCGGAGAAAGAAGCAAAGGCTTATGCTGTAAATAATTTTTCTGAAAATCAACCCAAAGAACGACAAGCAGCCGAAGTAGCTTACCTAGACTCTATAGCCAACCAACCCATTATGTTTGGGGTGGATTATAAAACCGCTAAAGAAAAAGAACTTAACAAAGGTCTCGATTTAAAAGGAGGGATTAATGTTATTCTTCAAATTTCGGTTAAAGATATTTTAAGAGGATTGGCAAACAACTCTAAAGATCCGGCTTTTAATCAAGCTTTAAATGAAGCCAATGTTCTTCAAAAAAATAGCCAAGACACCTATTTAGAATCCTTTTTTAAGGCATTTGAGGCTCTTCCTGGCGATAATAAATTGGCATCTCCAGATATCTTCTTCAATAAAAACTTAGAAGATGTTGTAAACTCAAATATGACTAATGAGGAGATTAAGCCTGTTATCGAACGAAAGATAGACGAATCTATTACGGCAGCTTTTGAGGTGCTTAGAAAACGTATCGATAAGTTTGGAGTTACGCAACCCAACATACAGCGTATTGGAAAATCAGCACGAATTTTAGTTGAACTTCCGGGAGCTAAAGATGTAGAACGGGTTAAAAAACTACTTCAAAGTACAGCTCAATTAGAGTTTTGGGATGTATATAAATTTGATGAAATGGCTGGTTTTTTACAACAAGCAAATGACCTTGTTAGAGAACTTACCAAAGATGAAACCAAAACAGAAAAAGTACAAGACACCACCAAAACAGGTGATAGTGAACTCGAAGAGCTTATAGGGGGTGAAGATGTAACAGATTCGCTTGATACAGCCAAACAAAATCCTATTTTTTCTAGAATGATTTCTCCGGGTTACCAAGGAGGTCCTGTTATTGCAACTTTTAAACTAAAAGATACTTCGGTTATTAACAGTTACTTAAAAATGCCTCAGGTTAGAGCATTATTGCCTAATGAACAGCGTTTTGCAAAATTTGTATGGGGATTACCCGAGTATAATGACCAAGTTAAAGAAGACGTAACATCGTTATATGCACTTAAATCTAATAGAGATAATATTCCTCCTTTAGCAGGCGGAGTTATTGTAGATGCTCAACAAACCTATGATCAATTAGGTAGAGTTGTGGTAAGTATGCAAATGAACGGAATGGGAGCTAAAGTTTGGGAGAAAATGACAGGCGATGCTTATAAAAACCAAAGCCAAATAGCTATTGTTTTAGATGATATTGTTTATTCGGCACCGGGTGTTACCAGCGGAGCCATTTCGGGAGGTAGAAGCCAAATTTCAGGTAATTTTACAGTACTGGAGGGACAGGATTTAGCAAACGTATTACGTGCAGGTAAATTACCGGCATCAGCAGAAATTATTCAAGGAGAAGTAGTAGGTCCTACCTTAGGACAAGAAGCTATTAATAGCGGAATTTTCTCCTTCTTACTAGCCATAGGATTTGTTCTTATTTGGATGATTTTTTACTACGGTAGAGCAGGTCTTTTTGCCGATATAGCTCTAGTTGTAAACATCTTATTTATTTTCGGAATTTTAGCCGGACTGGGAGCCGTACTTACCTTACCGGGTATTGCAGGTATTATTCTTACCATTGGTATGTCTGTAGATGCTAACGTGCTTATCTTTGAGCGTATTAAAGAAGAACTCCGGAAGGGTAAATCGCAAAAAGATGCCATTAACGATGGTTTTAGCAATGCACTTTCTTCTATCTTAGATGCAAACGTTACAACAGGTTTAACCGGTATTATTCTGTTGGTTTTTGGTACAGGACCTATTCAAGGTTTTGCCACCACCCTATTAATAGGTATTGCAACTTCATTATTTACAGCAATATTTGTTACTAGATTGTTTATAGACGGTTATACTAAAAACGGCAAACCATTGCCATGTTCTACTTCATTTACTAAAAACTTCTTGATGGATATTGATATCAATTTCTTGAAGAAACGTAAAATGGCTTATGTAATTTCAGGATTATTGATTTTAATGAGTTTGGGATCGTTATTTACATTAGGCTTAAATCAAGGTGTCGATTTTGTAGGAGGAAGAACCTATACGGTACGATTTGCAAAAGATGTTGATGCTAATAAAGTTGAAGAAGATTTAATAAAAGTTTTTGGTAGTGCCGAAGCCAAAACATTTGGAGGAAATAACCAATTAAAAGTTACTACCAAATACAAAGTAAATGAAACCGGCACCGATGTAGATGATGAAATAGAACAAAAACTATACGAAGCTGTAAAATCACACCTTCCTGAAGGAATGACCCTAGAGCAATTTAAGAGCGATGATGAGCATAAGATAGCCGGAAGAATGGAAAGCTATAAAGTAAGTCCAACCATTGCCGATGATATTAAAAAAGCATCTTTTTGGGCTGTATTAGGCTCATTAATTGTTGTGTTCTTATACATCTTGTTACGATTTAAAAGATGGCAATTTGGTCTTGGTGCTGTAGCAGCCGTTTTTCATGATGTGCTTATCGTTCTGGGAGTTTTCTCACTTACGTATAAAATAATGCCATTTGAAATGGAAATAGACCAATCGTTTATTGCGGCAATATTAACTGTAATTGGGTATTCTTTAAATGATACGGTGGTGATTTTTGACCGTATTCGTGAATTTTTTAACGAGCATACAACTTGGAAGTTTAACAAGGTAATTAATAAGGCGTTAAGCAGTACCTTAAGCCGTACGCTTAATACGTCATTTACAACGTTAATCGTATTGTTGTCTATCTTTTTCTTTGGTGCAGAATCTATTAAAGGATTAATTTTCGCATTGATTATAGGTGTTGTTGTAGGAACCTATTCATCTTTATTTATTGCAACACCACTTATGTATGATGCTGTAAAAGACAAAGCTTCCGATTTGTTAGAAGACAAGAAAGAAGAAGAGGAAGAGGTATCTTAAAATTTACATACTGTCTAATTAAAAAAGCTATTTTCTTATTTCAGAAAATAGCTTTTTTGTTTGCTTTTCAGAAACATTATATACCGGAAAATTCAATCAAATCTCCTGTTTTAAGATTCCATTTATCGCTTAATCCGGAATTTACTTCTAAAACATATTGAGCTGCTTTTTGTGAAGGTAACGAAGTTTCGTCATAAGGTTTTGCATTTTTTTGAATGCTTACAATTTGCTTGTTCTTGTTTAAATAGATGATGTCTAACGAAATTTCGGTGTTTTTCATATAAAAAGAACGAGGTCTTTCATCTTTAAAAATAAAAAGCATTGCTTGATGGTTTTTCATTGAATGTCGGTACATTAAACCCGTTTGACGTTGGTATTCATCATCGGCAATTTCAATATCTAAATTGGCAATAATCGAATCGGTTTTAACTTTTTTTAGTACAGCGGTTCCTTCTTTTTTAAAAACGATTTCTTTGGTTAATACCTTTGTAGAAGTGTTTTCTTTACAGCTTGTTAAAATAACACCTATGGAAAATAAAACAACAAATCGCATTATTTACTAATTCTTTTTTTGGAAGCAACAATAAAGTAAATTCCTATTATAATAAACGGAATACTGAGTAATTGTCCGGTGTTTAACAACCAATCTGCTCGTTCATCAACTTGTGCTTCTTTCATAAATTCTACAAAAAACCGAACCGTCCATAGTAAAACTAAAAATAACCCGAATAAAAAACCGAGTTGCTTTCTTTTGTCTGTTTTCCAATAAACAAACCACAATATTAAAAACACAAATACATAGCAGAATGATTCGTAAAGTTGGGCGGGATGTCTGGGAAAATCTTCACCTAATTGTTTAAAAATAACTCCAAAATCACCAGTCGTTGGTTTACCGATAATCTCTGAATTTATAAAGTTTCCTATTCTTACAAATATAGCACCGCTAGCCACCGGAATCACCACTCTGTCTAAAATCCATAGGATGGGTTTTTGAAGCACTTTCTTACTGTAATAATACATAGCAATAATAACAGCTATGGCAGCACCATGACTTGCCAGTCCTTGAAAACCTGTAAACTTAAAGGTTGGGACTGTGCGAATGGGTAATAAGATTGACAAGGGGTCTTGCGTAAATAATTCGGGTTGGTAAAAAATAACATGACCCAATCGAGCTCCAAGTAAAATTGCAACAACCATATAGATAAACAAACTATCTAGTTTTTCTTGCGATAATCCTTCTCGTGAGTATATCTTTTTCATAATATACCATCCTAAAACAAAGGCGATTACAAACATTAGGCTGTAATAACGTATCATAAAAAAACCCAGGTCAATACCTTCTGAAGGATCCCAAGTAAAACTTAAAAAATGCATACTAATAATTTTACTGTAAATATAGAAAAGCTATTTAATTTCATCTAAAATTTACTAGTTAATATTTTTTAGAAATTACCAAAAAGGTAATTGGGGTTGCAAAACTTACTTCTTCTCTTTATTGTTTTTTGATGGAACAGGGTCGTAACCGCTTCCGCCCCAAGGGTGGCAACTTCCTATTCGTTTTATTGCCAGCCAACCCCCTTTAAAAAGACCATGTTTTTGTAAAGCTTCTAAGCTGTAATGCGAACAAGTGGGGTTATATCGGCACGTTGAGGGTAAGATAGGAGAGAGCACCAGTTGATAAAACCTTATTATTAAAACAAAAGGAAAAACAAGTATTTTTTTCATTTTTTTATGTCTCAGTGCTCGGTTAAAGTACCGAAAATGTAGTGCCGTCTTTTCCGTCTTTAAGTTGAATTCCTGCCGCTAATAGCTCATCTCTAATTTTATCGCTGGTAGCAAAATCTTTATCGGCTCTTGCTTTATTTCGCATATCAATTAATAGGTTAACAGCTTGGGTTAGTGCTTTGTTATCGGCTGCACATTCTTCATCATTATCTTTTAGCCCCAAAACATCAAAAACAAAAGCGTTCATTGTACCTTTTAATGTTTCGATAGCTTCTTGAGTAAGCGTTTGTTTTTCTTCTTTAACAGCGTTAATAATTTTTACACCTTCAAAAAGTTGCGCTATTAAAACCGGGCTGTTAAAATCATCATTCATAGCATCATAGCAAGATTGTTTCCAATTGGAAATAGAAATACTGTCTTTTTCTGAAGCTTTTAAATTGTCTATTTCCTTAATGGCTTGCAAGAGCTTATTAAAACCTTTTTCTGCAGCCAGTAGTGCCTCATCAGACAAATCTAAAATGCTTCTGTAGTTTGCCTGATACATAAAAAATTTGGCAACCGAAGGAGAATAGGCTTTACTTAGAATGCTATTGTTTCCCGAAAATAGTTCGTTTGGAAGAATATTATTTCCGGTAGATTTTGCCATTTTTTTACCGTTTAATATAAGCATATTGGCATGCATCCAATAATTTACAGGTGCTTGATGATTGCAAGCTTTGGCTTGTGCGATTTCGCATTCGTGGTGTGGAAATTTTAAATCCATTCCGCCACCGTGAATATCAAAATGTTCTCCTAAATACTTAGTGCTCATAGCGGTACATTCAAGATGCCAGCCGGGGAATCCATCACTCCAAGGCGAAGGCCATCGCATAATATGTTGTGGTTCGGCTTTTTTCCAAAGTGCAAAATCTTGCGGATTTTTCTTATCGGTTTGCCCTTCCAGCTCACGAGTATTGGCAATCATATCATCCAAATTTCTTCCGCTTAAGACACCGTAATGATGTTTTTTGTTATAGGCATGAACATCAAAATATACAGAGCCGTTCACTTCATACGCATACCCTTCATCTATAATCTTTTTAATCAATTCAATTTGCTCGATTATATGTCCCGTTGCGGTAGGTTCAATACTGGGAGGAAGTGCATTAAACTTTGCCATAATGGTATGAAAATCTACCGTATAACGCTGCACTACTTCCATGGGCTCTAATTGTTCTAATCGGGCTTTTTTTGCAATGCGATCTTCTCCATAATCGGCATCGTTTTCAAGATGTCCGGCATCGGTAATATTGCGGACATAGCGTACTTTATAACCCAAATGTTTAAGGTACCTAAACACCAAATCAAACGATAAAAAAGTACGACAATTCCCCAAATGAACATTACTGTAAACAGTAGGTCCGCATACATACATGCCTACAAACCCTTCGTTTATAGGAATAAATAATTCTTTCTTTTTTGAAAGTGAATTGTATATGTATAATTGTTGTTTCATTGTATTTTTTAGGTTTGAATGCGCAACATGAACGTGTTGTTGTACAGAGTCTTGTGAATGTTTTTTCTTCTATTTAATACTCTGTTTCCATTTTAATATAATCCAAAAACTCACGTTTGGTTTCCGAATTTTTAAATTTTCCGCCAAATTCGGCAGTAACGGTGCTACTATCTATATCTTTTATTCCTCTAGAATTTACGCAAAGATGTTTAGCATCAATAACACAAGCTACATCTTGGGTATTAAGTACTTTTTTTAATTCTTCTACAATTTGAATAGTCAAGCGTTCTTGAACTTGCGGTCTTTTGGCAAAATAATCTACGATACGGTTCATTTTAGAAAGTCCTACTACTTTCCCGCTGGAAATATAGGCAATATGTGCTTTTCCCACAATGGGTAACAAATGATGTTCGCAAGTAGAGTATAGGGTAATGTTTTTTTCAACCAACATTTCGCCATATTTATATTTGTTATCAAATGTTGAAGATTTTGGTTTGTTCTCAGGGTTTAATCCGCCAAATAGTTCATTGACAAACATTTTAGCAACTCTAAGCGGTGTTCCTTTCAGGCTATCATCGGTTAAATCCATCCCCAAAGTATGAAGAATACGGAAAACATCTTCCTTAATAAGAGAAATCTTTTCTTCATCACTTATAGCAAAGGCATCATCCCGCAAAGGGGTATTTGTTGACGTTCCTATATGGTTGTTACCTAATTCTTCAATTGCTTTTAGGTGTTTTTCTAAATCCATAGTTTTAAAAATAAAATGCAAAGATACGTTTTTAGCTGAATGGAGAAAAAATAGTAGATTGTTATTTTGTATGAATAATTCTCTTAAATTTCATAATTATTTCTTAAATTTCGGCGGTTAATTTATTTTTGATGCTATGAAAAAATATTTCCCTAAGGTATTCTTTATCTTTATTTTCTCTTTATTATCTAACTTTTCATATGGACAAGGTGGAACTTGTAGTGAGATTACACCATTTTGTTCGGGTGATCAGGCTTTGATATTCCCCAATTGTAATAATACAGATCCCAACTGTACACCTACTGCCGAAGTAGGACCCGATTATGGATGTTTGGGTTCTGAACCTTGGCCAGCTTGGTTCTATTTGCAAATTGATCAGGCAGGAGATTTGGATTTTGACATTATTCAAAACACACAATTTGATGTAAATGGAAATCCAGTTGGTACAGGATTGGATGTTGATTTTATTTGTTGGGGACCTTTTGCACAAGGAGATGATTTATGTGATTATACACAATTACAGTCATTTAACGAAATAGCTTGTAGTTATTCAACAGCTGCTATAGAAAGCTTTACGATACCCAATGCTCAACCAGGAGAGATTTATGTGTTATTAATTACAAATTTCGATCAAGGAGCTGGTTTTATTTTATTACAACAAACCAATGCCGGAGACCCCGGAGCAGGAAGTACCGATTGTACCATTTTAAATACTATTTCTGCTTGTGACGGTGAAACAGTGACACTAGATGCGACTAATATAGGTGCTACTTCTTATCAATGGCAAGTTGAAAATCCTATTGGTTCGGGTGTTTATGTTGATATTCCCGGAGCTACAAACCCAACCTTAGATGTAACTGTTACAGGGAACTATCAATGTGTTTTATCACCTTCCAACGAAATAATACCTTTTGAGGTCACATTTTATCCGCAACCCATCATTGACGCTCCTGCAATCGATTTGTTTATTTGTGATGACGGAACTACACCCGGAATTTTTGATTTAACCGTAAACACACCTATAATTCTTGGTAGTCAAAATCCGGCAGATTATAATATTACGTATCACAATAGTCAAGCCGATGCAGATACGGGAGCAAATCCAATACCCACTCCTTCAACATATACCATCACAGGTTCTAACGAAACTATTTGTATACGAATTGAAGATTTATCAGGTACTTGCTTTGCAACCGATTGTTTTGAGATTACCTATGCTGCTGTAACAGCCGGAGCCATAACACCCAATCCTTATCCGGTCTGCGATCAAGATCAAGACGGAACAGAAATGGTTAACCTCCCGGCTCTGTTTGATACGATGGCGTTAAACGGGCAAAGTCCATTGAATTTTACTGTAACGTATCATTTAACTCAAGTTGATGCCGATAATAATACGGCAGCTTTACCTAACCCTTATACCATCATAGCTTCACCAACGACACTCTATATTAGAATAGAGAATAATACAAGCCCGGCATGTTTTGATACTTCTCAAAATTTTGAAATAATTTTGGATGCTCCTCCTGTATTTACTGTACCGCCTACTTACATCCTCTGCGACGACAACAACGATGGATTTTTCGATTTTGATTTAAGTGTCATGGACGCGATTATTACGGGTGGTGATCCAAACTTAGTAGTGACCTATCACGAGACTCAGTTTAATGCCGATGCGGGCATCTTACCCTTACCTACGATTTACACAAATAATGTACAGTATAACGATGTGGTTTATGTACGCGTAGAGAGCTTAATAAGTAGTTGTTACAGTACCACGACTTTAGATTTAGAAGTACGCGACAGTCCTTTAATTGCAGACCCGCAACCCTTACGAATGTGTGATTACAACAATCCGGGTGACGGCTTTGAATTTTTTGATTTAACCCTA
>JALWYP010000378.1 GCA_026992695.1 Flavobacteriaceae bacterium | reverse complement strand
TGCATTTTCCATAAAGAGGTTAAGCGATTGCGATTGGTCTACAAAATAGCCTCGTTGGCGAGACATATCAATAATATCTTTCATACTCAACTCCCAAACAGTTTTGTATAGATCTTTTAGTTCTTGCGGGATGTCTACTTTTTGTACAGAGCCGTTGGCGCGCATGATTTCTTCTTTTAAATCATCGTTCCAAAGTCCTAGGTTTACGAGGTCTTCTAAAAGGTGTTTGTTAACAACAATAAACTCGCCAGAGAGTACTCTTCGGGTATAAATATTAGAGGTGTAAGGTTCAAAAGCTTCGTTGTTTCCTAGTATTTGAGAAGTAGATGCTGTTGGCATAGGTGCAACTAAAAGCGAATTTCTAACGCCGTGCTTTAGTACCTCTTTTCTAAGTTTTTCCCAATTCCATCTTCCGCTTAATTCTTCATCTTTAATACCCCACATATTATGTTGAAATATGCCTTCAGAAATAGGAGACCCTTTGTAGGTTTGGTAAGGACCGTCTGCTTTAGCTTCTTCCATAGAGGCTGTTACAGCAGCAAAATATAATGTTTCAAAAATTTCTTGATTGAGTTTTTTTGCTTCATCACTGGTAAAAGGCAGGCGTAACATTATAAAGGTATCTGCCAAACCTTGAATTCCTAATCCTACCGGGCGATGCCTAAAGTTAGAGTTTTCGGCTTCTTTTACCGGATAGTAGTTTCGGTCTATTACTCTATTAAGGTTTTTGGTTACTCGTTTGGTTACTCTAAAGAGTTCTTTATGGTCAAATTCGCCATTCTTAACAAACATTGGGAGCGCAATAGATGCTAAGTTACACACGGCTACTTCGTCTGGAGAAGTGTACTCCATAATTTCGGTACACAGGTTAGAGGAGCGAATAGTTCCTAAGTTTTTTTGGTTACTTTTTCGGTTTGCGGCATCTTTATACAACATATAAGGCGTTCCGGTTTCAATTTGAGATTCTAGAATTTTCTCCCAAAGTTGGCGGGCTTTTATGGTTTTTCTACCTTTGTTTTCCGATTCGTATTTTAGGTATAGTTCTTCAAATTTTTCACTATGGGTATCGCATAATCCAGGGCATTCGTTGGGGCACATTAACGTCCAATCTCCATCTTCTTGTACGCGTTTCATAAATAGATCTGGAATCCACATAGCATAGAATAAATCTCGGGCTCGCATTTCTTCTTTTCCGTGATTTTTCTTTAGGTCTAAAAACTCAAAAATATCGGCGTGCCAAGGTTCTAGATAAATTGCAAATGACCCTTTTCGTTTTCCTCCTCCTTGATCTACATAGCGGGCGGTATCGTTGTATACTTGAAGCATGGGTACAATTCCGTTAGAGGTACCGTTTGTTCCGGCAATGTAGGATCCGGTAGCTCTAATATTATGAATAGAAAGACCTATTCCTCCGGCAGATTGAGAGATTTTAGCGGTTTGTTTTAAGGTGTCGTAAATACCATCTATGCTGTCTTCTTTCATCGTTAATAGGAAACAGGAAGACATTTGCGGTTTTGGTGTTCCGCTATTAAAAAGTGTAGGTGTTGCGTGTGTGAAGTACTTTTTAGACATTAACTCGTAGGTTTCTTTCACGGCTGTTAAGTCGTTTAAATGAATTCCTACCGAAACACGCATAAGCATGTGTTGTGGACGTTCAACTATTTTTCCGTTAAGTTTAAGTAAATAGGAACGCTCTAGGGTTTTAAAGCCGAAATAATCGTAACCAAAATCTCTGTTGTAAATGATGGTAGAATCCAGTTCGTCGGCGTTTTCTTTTATAACATTATAAACTTCATCGCTTAGTAGTGGTGCTTTTTTTCCGGTACGAGGGTTTACATATTCGTACAAATCGGTCATCACTTCAGAGAATGTTTTTTTGGTATTTTTATGGAGATTAGATACCGAGATTCTTGCTGCGAGTTTTGCATAATCGGGGTGCGAAGTAGTCATTGTAGCTGCGATTTCTGCGGCAAGATTATCGAGTTCGCTTGTGGTAACGCCATCGTAAAGCCCTTCTATTACACGCATAGCAACTTTTACGGGGTCTACCAATTCATTGAGTCCGTAGCATAATTTACGAACTCGCGAGGTTATTTTGTCAAACATTATTGGTTCTCTACGCCCGTCTCTTTTAATTACATCCATAATCTGTTATTGTTTTGTTGATGGTTACTTTTAGGCACAAAAAAGGAGTGCCTTTATTTAATTAATATAGGTTTAAAATAGTACCTGAATTCTTTTGGGGAGAAGAAAACAGGATTTAAAAATCGGCGTCGAAACTTATTTTATTGGCGTCTTTATCTTTATTGGTGATTCCTGCTTTTTGGTATTCGGAAACGCGTTTTTCAAAGAAATTTGTTTTTCCTTGAAGCGAAATCATATCCATAAAATCAAATGGATTTTTTGAATTGTACACTTTTTTACAACCAAATTCAACGAGTAAACGGTCTGTTACAAACTCTAAGTATTGTGTCATTAATTTAGAGTTCATGCCAATAAGGCTTACCGGTAATGATTCGGTAATAAAACCTCGTTCAATATCGAGTGCATTGGTAAGTATCTCGGTAATACGTTCTTTTGGTACTTTGTTGATAATATGGTTGTTGTGCAGATGAACTGCAAAATCACAATGCAATCCTTCGTCTCTAGAAATAAGCTCGTTAGAGAATGTTAAACCGGGCATCAAACCACGTTTTTTAAGCCAAAAGATAGAACAGAAACTACCTGAAAAGAAAATACCTTCTACGGCAGCAAAAGCGATTAGTCTTTCTGCAAAGCTAGGACTGTCTATCCATTTTAAAGCCCATTCGGCTTTTTCGGTAATTGCCGGAAATACTTCAATGGCTTTAAAAAGTTGGTCTTTTTCTTTGTCGTCTTTTACATAAGTATCTATTAAAAGCGAGTAAACTTCAGAGTGAATATTCTCCATCATTAATTGAAAACCATAAAAGAATTTTGCTTCGGTGTATTGCACTTCACTAACAAAATTTTCGGCTAGATTTTCATTAACAATTCCATCGCTAGCAGCAAAAAAAGCAAGAATGTGTTTTATGAAATAACGTTCGTCATCGTTTAATTTTGTTTCCCAATCGATTACATCTTGGTGAAGATCTATTTCTTCGGCTGTCCAAAAACTAGCTTCTTGTTTTTTATACCAATCCCAAATATCATGATGTTGAATAGGAAAAATTACAAATCTATTTTTGTTTTCTTGTAAAATGGGTTCCGCTGCTTTCATTTTCCGTTTTCTTTTAAAATTGTTATTTATTTGTTGTTACTGGGGACTAACAAATATGAAAAATTTTAAGAGATGTTTTATGGGATTCTAAGTATGTTTTTAACAAAGTTTTCAACACTGAAAATATTTTTATAAATAACTGTTAATCAATATAATAAATGGTTTTAAGTTTTACTATAATAAATTGTTGTTTTGTGTATCAATCAGTGTTTTCATGCTTGTTTTTGTTGCTTTTTATTGGGCTTTTGTTAAAGAAAGTTTTCAACATAATTTTTTCAATTTTTAGAAGAAAAACTAATTTTAAAAAAGCAGATTTTTAGTATTTCGAAATAAAATTGACAAAAAAATTGCTTGAATTAATAACGAATGTTTTTTTCGTTCTTGTATTTTACTTTCTTTTGCAAATCTTTAAGGGAGGGTTAACAGCATCCTAACATTTTATTACTTAGGTTTGCAAAAATAATTCGTGTGAATATTGTTATTGACGTAGGGAATACACAAATTAAAGTGGCAGTTTTTTATAATAATAAATTGCAACTAAAGGAAGTTTGTAATAATAGTTCTTTTGAAGAAGTGTTAAAAAAAATAGATTTAAAATATCCAATAATAAGACACGCGCTTATTTCTTTAGTCGGAGTTTTTGAGGATAGAAATATGCAATTGCTTAATAAACAATACAAAACGCTTGTTCTTTCGCATAATTTGAATTTTCCTTTTATTAATAAATATGAAACACCTAATACATTAGGGGTAGATCGAATTGCTCTTTCAAGTGCGGCTGTTTCAACTTTTCCTAAAACAAATTGTTTAATTATTGATGCAGGAAGTTGCATCACGTACGATTTTGTAACTAATAAAGCTGAATATTTAGGGGGTGCTATTTCGCCGGGAATTAAAATACGATACAAAGCATTACATGCCTTTACAAAAAACTTACCCGAGTTATTACCAAAAAAAGAAAACAATATAATAGGGAAATCCACACAATCTTCGATAAATATTGGCGTTGTACAAGGAGTTTTGCATGAAATTGAAGGGTATATTTCGCAATATTCTAAAGAATATAAAGATTTAACAATAATTTTAACAGGAGGAGACGCTCATTTCTTGCTAGATAGCTTAAATTTTAACATCTTTGCCAACTCAAATTTTCTTTTAGAAGGTTTAAACTACATTTTAGAACATAATATAAATTAATGTATAAACAAATAATAA
>JALWYP010000377.1 GCA_026992695.1 Flavobacteriaceae bacterium | reverse complement strand
TCAAGAACCCTTGCTTCTTCAAGATTACGGAATTGTACAATTTGACTCTCCCGACAGACGTGGGATAGATGTGGCTTTACTCTATAAAAAACGTTTGTTTACTCCTACGGGATACAAAGCCTACCCATTATTAATCTATGATAATGAAGACAAATCGAAACGTATTTTTACACGAGACCAATTATTAGTTAGCGGTATGTTAGACGGAGAAAAAATTCATGTAATTGTAAACCACTGGCCCTCACGAAGTGGTGGTGAAGCCAGAAGCCGCCACAAACGTATTGAAGCTGCAAAGCTTAACAAACGTATTATCGATTCGTTGTTTAGTGACGATCCCTATGCAAAAATTATTACAATGGGGGATTTAAACGATGACCCAACCAGCCCAAGTGTAAAAAAATATTTAAAAGCAAAAAAGAAAAAAGAAAAAGTGAAAATAAAAGAGCTTTATAACCCAATGGAAGCGATGTATAAAAAAGGATTGGGGACTTTGGCATATAGAGACGGATGGAATCTTTTTGATCAAATAATCATTTCGCACGAGTTACTTAAAAAAAACTATAGTACATACCGCTACTACAAAGCCGGAATTTTTAACAAACCTTATTTAAGCAATCCGCGAGGCAGGTATAAAGGATATCCGTATCGAAGTTTTGCTAGTGGTGGATTTACCGGAGGTTATAGCGATCACTTCCCAGTTTATATTTTGCTGATTAAAGAGAAGAAATAATTGGAAATTTATTTTATTGATGATTGGGGATTGAGGATTTAGGACATCACGACTCACGAAACACGACTCACGACTGAATACTTCCTACTGAAGACTGCCCACTAATTGATGATTGGGGATTTAGGATTTATTCGATTGACGACTTATTCGATTGATGATTTTCCTTTAACAAAACTTGCCTTTCTCTGGTAGGAACCAGAAACCAGAAACCAGAAACTAGAAATTAGAAACTACTGGATTACTGCCTCCTGAGTACTGCTCACTGAATACTGAAAAAACTAGGCATCAAACCATTGCGACCAAGGAATTCTACTTAAAATTAGCAACAAAGCCAATGTATAGTATATAGCTATTGTTTTAAATTTTTTTACCGACGTTAGTTTCTTTTTTTGTTTGGAGTAGCATATGGTTATCAATATCACTGCAATAAGCATTATTAAAGGGTGTTCTACAATAAACAATCGTAAGTTAGCATCTTTCATTACAGCTCCCATACCATTATCGGTTATTGCAGAAATTCCTTTGGGTGAAAGAAACAGTAAGATTAAACCTAGTACCACTTGTATGTGCGTAAAAATTAAAGCAAAAAGTGAAATTCTAAAGTCTTTGGGTTGAAATTCTTTTTTTCCTAGCACTCCAACTATAGCATTTAGAGTAGCGATTAAAACGGTAAAAAGCGTAAGATACGCCCAGTACGAATGAACAAATTGAATAGAGGTATACATAATTTTTTTGTTTTTTAGTAGTTGGTAAATATACATAAAAAAACCGCCTTAAAAATAAGGCGGTTAAAAATTAAGGGTAGCTTATGCTATTAAAATAAATATTTTAAAGACGCATTAAAGGTTCTTCCGTTTGTATTAAAATAACCAAATCTATCTTGTTGTTGGATAGTAACTCTATCAAACACATTATAAACATTAGCTCTAAAAATCATTTTGTTGCTACCTAAATCAAATTTATAGGTTAAACCGGCATCTGCAAGAGCATATTCACCTAATTGCTCTCCGGTGTAATCTAATTTTGATGTAAATTCATTTGTGAATCCATAATGATTAGCAAAATATTTAACATTTGCATCAACAGATAATCCTGATAGTACTTTAGCTCTAAATCCACCTCCAAAAGTAGTTTGTGGTGCAGTAGAAACTTTAATACCATCTCGGTCTATTCCATCATCTTGGGTAATTAAATCTCCTGTGTCTGCATTAAACGTAGCTACATCAGATTTTCCTTTAAATACCCAACTACCACCGGATGCAAAACCTTTTAGCGTTAACCAATCGGTTGGTTTGTAGCGAAGATCTATCTCACCACCTGTGTGGTATTGTCGTACACCTCTTTGAAGAACGGTAATATCAATATCATCCGAGTCATCATTAGGGGTGTTGTTAGGATCCATTGTACCAAAGCTAGATAACGTTCTGTTATCCCAATCGGTAACATAGGCGTTGAAGTTTGCTCTAAAGTTATCTAATTTTAAGACATATCCAGTTTCAAAACTGGTAATGGTTTGATTTTCTACCTCAGGATTAATTTGTTCAGTAATAAACCCTGCACGTCTGTCAAAAATATCATCAGAGTAAGGTTGTCTTGAATAGTAACCTGCATTTACAAATATTTTATGCACTCCATTCCCTTGATCAATAGTATAAGCCATACCACCTTTAAGGTTATAACCTGTTTTATTAACTTTATCAGATTTTTTATCAAAATATCTATCTATTCGTTCATACGATTGATTAGAAAAAGCTCCTTGAAAGAAAGCTGAAAATCTATCTGTTGCATACTCTAATTGTCCAAACACACCTTGGTAATTAATGGTTTCAGAGTTATCGTAAGCAATACGGTCTTCTTCGGGAGCAGAGTTAAATAAAGCAGCCCAAGGAGTAGCCTCGTATGTATTTGTAACTATCGTATTTTCGGGTTGATTTACCCCACTGTCGTTTGACCAACCGGATAATCCGTAAAGATCAACTACTTGTCTAAAGTGATCTCCCGTATAAAAACGAACATCGGCACCTAAATTAAATGAAAATTTATCTGATAAATCATGGCTAAAATTAGTTACCATTCCATACCAAATATGATTGTTTACAGATGCTCTTCTAATGTAACCAGCTCCATTTGGAGCACCATAATCACCACCAACACCAACTAGGGCATTATTGGCTTCAATGGCAGGGTAATCTATTTGACCAAATAAAGGACCTGCACCATCTGGATCTTCTGTTCTTATTCTTCCATTTCCTCTAGGTCCTGTTCCTCCACCACGTCCTAAAGATAAGTAAGCTACAGTAGAAAGGTTCGATTTTTCACTCATTGTCCAATCCCAGTTTAAGTTTACAACCGGTTTATGATAGTAATTTTGTCTTTCAGAAGAAATATTACCCATATCACCATTGTTGCTATTATACCCCCAGTGTTGGTTAAATTTAGGATCTGCTGCAATTCTTTCTTTAGATTGCGACCAACGTTGTCCGTGTAATTGTGGTGCACCGGTAACTAAAAAGTTAAAATTATGAGTTTCATTAGGTTTGTATCCTACAGCAAAGTAGTAGTTTTGCCCTTGACCATAGGTTCCTTTAGCCCATTTTCTGTGTGCTTGCCAGTAATCTAACAATACAGAAAATGCCCATCCTTTATCATTTACGCCGGTGTTATAAGCTACAGTCCCTTTCATATAACTATCATTACCTCCTAAGAAACGGGCATAGCCACCTTTTTTCTTATCGGCTGCTTTCATTACAATATTGGTCGTACCACCAACAGAAGAAATGGCTAATTTTGAAGCACCAAGCCCTCTTTGTACTTGTATGGCAGAAGCAATATCTGCAATACCTGCCCAGTTAGACCAATATACTCTACCATCTTCCATCCCGTTAACGGGTTGCCCGTTTAATAAGATAGCGATATTGGTTTGGTCAAAACCACGTAAGAAAAATTGAGAATCTCCAAAACCGGTTTGTCCCGAAACATAAGTAGAAGGCGTGTACTTAACAGCTTCTGCCAATTCTACGTTACCCGTTACACGTTCTTGGATTTCTTCGGCTTTAATGGTTGATACAGCCACAGGAGTTTTACGATCCTCGGCTAAATCTATTACCCCTTTACCTACAATTACCACTTCTTCTAATGCATCAGCATCTGGACTTAGGGTAATTTCACCTAAATCTAAACTACCATTAATGAGTGTATACGATACACTCTTTGTGGTATAACCTAAATAAGAAATAGTGAGTGTTCCACTATTACCATTTACTTTGAAAGAAAATTTTCCATCAAAGTCTGTCACGGCACCGTTGCTTGTACCGTCTTCAACAACATTAGCGCCAGGAAGCGGACCTCCTAAATCACCATCTGTTACTGTTCCTGAAATAGTGCCCTGCGCAAAAGATATTGCTCCCATAAACAAGAAGGCTACTACCGTAAAAAATGTAATTTTTTTCATCATAAATATTTGTTATTTTGTTAGCGCAAAAGTAAATTAATTTTTGCTATTAGTTAACGCAAATTTAAAATTTAATAGTAACATAACATTGTAACATTTGTAACACTTATTAAGTTTTTATTAACATATTTAAAAGCAGCTCATTATCTGCTTTTAAACCTACAATAACAGGGGAATTATTATTTTTACACCTCAATAAATTACATCTAAAAGTCACTTTTTTGTTTAAAAAAGGATAAAAGACTCCTAATAATTAGTACAATTTTCTTAAAAGTGAA
>JALWYP010000376.1 GCA_026992695.1 Flavobacteriaceae bacterium | reverse complement strand
GACACAATAGAGTTCGCTACAAAATTTAACTATAAAGATAATTGGGTTACCGCAACCTTTACCAATAAAGAGAATAATAAAACCTATCAAGCTAGCGGACTTTTTTCTGAAGGCGATTCTTTTTCCGGAAAAATGGTACTCCCAACTGGAGATGAAACCTTTTTTACTGCCAAACGTATTTCTTCCTTGAGCGAGAAAGAGGATAAAAACAATAAAGAAAAAACCACACCGGAAGTACTACCTGTTACGTACCCCAATATTGGTATGGGATATGCGCAACCACCCAAACAACAAACCGTTTTATTTAAAAATGCAACCGTTTGGACAAGTGAAGACGACAGCATCCTTCAAAACACCGATGTGCTGGTTAAAAACGGAAAAATAGCCAAAATAGGAAAAAATCTTTCTGCTTCGGGGGCTTTGCAAATAGATGCCACCGGAAAATATTTAACTGCCGGAATAATTGATGAACACTCCCATATTGCTGCCGTTTCCATTAACGAAGCCGGGCAAAATTCTTCGGCAGAGGTACAAATTTCAGATGTGCTAAATCCCGAAGACATTTCAATATACAGAAGCCTTGCCGGTGGTGTAACCTCTGCTCAAATACTACACGGATCTGCAAACCCGATTGGAGGTCGCTCTGCAATTATTAAATTAAGATGGGGAAGTGATGCAGATGGATTATTAAACAAGAATGCCAAAAAATTCATCAAATTCGCTTTGGGAGAAAACGTAAAACAATCCAATTGGGGCGATAATGCCACAACCCGATTTCCGCAAACAAGAATGGGTGTAGAACAGGTTTATGTAAATTACTTTACACGTGCACAAGAATACCTTAAAAAGAAAAACAGCGGCATGCCGTATCGATACGATGAAGAGATGGAAACGTTGGGAGAGATTCTTCAAAGCAACCGATTTATAAGTTGTCATTCTTATGTGCAAAGCGAAATAAATATGCTAATGAAAGTAGCAGACCGATTCGGTTTTAAAGTAAACACTTTTACCCATATTCTGGAAGGATATAAGGTAGCCGATAAAATGAAGCAACACGGTGTAGGTGCCTCAACTTTTAGTGATTGGTGGGCATATAAATACGAAGTAAACGATGCCATTCCTTACAATGCTACCATTCTTACCGAAATGGGAATAACAACAGCTATTAATAGTGATGACGACGAAATGCAAAGACGTCTTAATCAAGAAGCCGCTAAAAGTATAAAATATGGGGGTCTCACCGAGCAACAAGCATGGAAGATGGTTACTATTAATCCGGCAAAACTCTTGCATATAGACGATACTACCGGAAGTATAAAAGAAGGTAAAGATGCCGATTTGGTTTTATGGAACCACAATCCGTTATCGGTCTATGCAAAAGCCGAAAAAACGATGATAGACGGAATTATTTACTTTGATATTGAAAAAGATAAAAACCTAAGAGAAGCCATTAAGACAGAACGAGCCAAACTAATTAAAATGATGTTGGATGAGAAAGATGGTGGTGCAAAAACCCAAAAGCCAACTAAAAAAGAGAAAAAACAATTTACTTGCGAAACAGTAGAATAAAAAAGAAAAAATGATGAGTACTACCATAAAAAACACATTAGTTGCATTTTTAATTTACTTTCCAATGATAGTGATAGCGCAACAAACTCCAGCTCCAAAACAACAACAGCCGGTTACCATAGTGGGAGCAACAGCACATCTTGGTAACGGAAAAGTAATAGAAAATAGCTTGGTTATCTTTGAAAACGGAAAAATAACCACAGTTGCAGATGCAACCCTTACTAAAAGACCCTACATAGGAACCATTATTCAAGCAAACGGAATGCACTTGTACCCCGGATTTATAGCCCCTGTAACGACCCTAGGTTTAGCCGAAATAGATGCAGTACGAGCAACGCGAGACTTTCGAGAAATTAGTGATGCAAAACCCAATGTAAGAAGTATTATTGCTTACAATCCCGAAAGCAGAGTAGTAGAAACAATGCGTCCAAATGGTGTCTTATTGGCTCAAATAACACCTCGTGGCGGTTCTATTTCCGGTACGTCTTCCATCGTACAATTAGATGCTTGGAATTGGGAAGATGCCGCTGTGAAAATTGATGATGGCATTCATTTAAATTGGTCTAATTCCTATAAAAGAGGACGCTGGTGGGAAGGTGAAAAAGGCTTTAAACCCAATAAAGAGTACACAAATAATGTACAAGCAATCGTTACCTATTTTAAAGAAGCAAGAGCCTATGGAAAATCTACTCCCGAAAGTAAAAGTGAAGAATTTGAAGCCATGCAAGGATTGTTTAACGGGTCAAAACAACTTTATGTTTATGCAAACGGCGAAAAAGAAATAACCGATGCTGTAAAACAATTTTTAAAATTAGGGATAAAACACCTTATCATTGTTGGAGGATATGAGGCATACAAAGTGGCACCATTATTAAAAGATAATAACATTCCGGTGTTGTTAAAACGGGTTTTAAGTTTGCCAAACCACCAAGACGACGATTACGATTTGCCTTTTAGAATGCCTAAAATTCTTACCGATAAAGGTGTTTTAGTAGGATTTCAAACCATGGGCGGAATGGAACGGATGAACACGCGTAACTTACCTTTTTACGCAGGGCAAGCCGTAGCTTACGGAATGAGTAAAGAAGAAGCATTAAAATGTATTACTTCCAACACCGCCAAAATATTAGGAGTACATAACCAATACGGAACCATTGAAGAAGGAAAAAGCGCCACCTTATTTTTATCAAAAGGCGATGCTTTGGATATGAAAGGAAACCTTCCTGTTAAAGCATTTATAGACGGGAGAGATATTTCGTTAGAAACACACCAAACACAGCTTTGGAAAAAGTTTTCAAAAAAATATAACCTTCCGGTAAACAAGAAATAGAAACGTATTAAAATAGGAAATTTACTATCCCATTTTAATTTGTAGAAACAATTCTTCTAAACACAAATACACTACCTTTGTAAAAATATAAAACTTCAAAAACCTTCCTTTTAATTATGAATATAGATATAGAAAACCTGGATCCGAAACCCGTATGGAAAAATTTTGCAAAATTAAATTCCGTACCCAGAGGTTCTAAAAAAGAGGCACGTGTTATCGCGTTTATGAAAGATTTTGGTAATAAACTCGGTTTAGAAACTTTTGAAGACGAAGTAGGAAATGTAATTATTAAAAAACCGGCAACACCCGGAATGGAAAACCTGAAAACGGTAGTATTGCAATCGCATCTCGATATGGTGCATCAAAAAAATAACGATACCCAATTCGATTTTGATACACAAGGCATTCAAATGTATGTAGATGGCGATTGGGTACGAGCAAAAGGTACTACGCTGGGAGCCGATAACGGATTAGGGGTTGCCACCATTATGGCAATTTTAGAAAGTACCGATATTCCGCATCCGGCTATCGAAGCACTTTTTACCATAGATGAAGAAACCGGAATGACCGGAGCAATGGGACTCAAAGGAGGTGTTTTATCTGGTGAAATTTTACTTAATTTAGATACCGAAGAAGACGACGAAATTGGCGTAGGTTGTGCCGGAGGAATAGACGTTACGGCAACCCTGTCTTATAAAGAAGCATCTGTACCGGAAAATAGTGAAACCTTTGAAATACATCTAAAAGGATTACAAGGCGGGCATAGCGGAATGGATATTCATAAAGGATTGGGTAATGCCAATAAACTTATGAACAGAATCCTTTTTGCAACGTTAAACAATTGCCAAATTGTTTCGGTAAACGGAGGAAGTTTAAGAAATGCCATACCTCGTGAAAGTGTTGCTAATGTGGTTGTTGAAGCAAATCAAAAAGAAGAGTTTTATTCCAATTTCAATAAAATAAAAAACGACATTAACGAAGAGTACAAACATTTAGAGCCGGATTTGGTGATGGAAACAGTACCTGCAAACACACAAGCTCAAAAATGTATGAGCAAAGAAAACCAAACCCGATTTGTAAAAACCATTTACGGAATTCATAATGGGGTTTTTAGAATGAGTCCGGCTATTGAAGATTTGGTAGAAACATCTAATAACGTTGCAAAAATAACGTTACAAGATGGAAACAGTACCGTAGAATGTTTAACCCGTTCTTCGGTAGAAAGTTCAAAAATGGATATGGCTTACACCCTGCAAAGTGTTTTTGAATTAGGCGAATTTTCGGTAAAATTTTCGGGAAGTTATCCGGGATGGGCACCCAATATGGATAGCCCCATTTTAAAAGTATTGGACGCATTATACCAAAAAATGAACGGAGATAAACCCAATGTTGCTGCCTGTCACGCAGGATTAGAATGTGGTATTTTGGGGCAGAATTATCCCAAAATGGATATGATTTCGTTTGGTCCTACCATTAAAGGAGCACATTCACCCGATGAAAGAGCCAGTATTTCTTCTACCCGAAAATTTTGGAATTATGTGTTAGAAATTCTTAAAAATATTCCTGAAAG
>JALWYP010000375.1 GCA_026992695.1 Flavobacteriaceae bacterium | reverse complement strand
TTTTTATAACTTACGGCAGTAATAATAACAAAACCTATAAAAAATAAAATTGCAAAAATAAGTTGTCCGCTACTAAGCATAATTTGTGTAGATTTATGCCGGTAAAAATACAACAACTACTTTTTTACAGGTAGATTTTAATGAATTTTTTTTAAATAAGCCGCCCGCTTTCTCGGGTAAAAACTATATAAAAAAACATATGAAAAACAAAATAGCTGCCGTACAACAATTTCATAAAGCTTTTGGCTTAGGAGTAAAACAAGAACCCACAGCCAATTTAGGCAAGGATAAAAACCTGCTTCGGTTTAATTTAATGAAAGAAGAAAACGAAGAATACCTCGAAGCTGCCAATAACAACGACTTGATTGAAGTGGCAGATGCCTTAGGCGATATGCTTTATATTCTTTGCGGAACCATTATTGAACACGGGATGCAACATAAAATTGAAGAAGTTTTTAACGAAATTCAACGCAGTAATATGAGTAAATTGGGAGCAAACGGGAAACCTATTTATCGAGAAGACGGAAAAGTCTTAAAAGGTCCCAATTATTTTAAACCCGACATTAAAGCTATTTTAGATAAATAAATTTTAAAAACTTTAGTAAAATCTATTAATCAACAGCATATCGCCAACCGTAGGGGTCTTCTGCTCGGTTGTATTGAATGTCCATCAAAGCTTTTTTAAATCGTGTGGCATAACTGTCTTTTTGTTTGGGAATTTCATAAACTTTTTCTTGAAAACTAAATGCGCTTACAGGGCTGATTACTGCAGCTGTTCCCGCACCAAATATTTCTTTAAGTGTTCCGTTGTTTGCAGCTTCAACAATTTCAGAAACAGGTACTCTTCTTACCTCAACATTTACACCAGCATCTTTAGCCAACTGGATTACGCTCTTTCGGGTAACACCGTCTAATATTCTGTCGTTTGTAGGAGCGGTTAACAAAGTGTCCCCAACTCTAAAAAACACATTCATTGTGCCGGCTTCCTCTAAGTATTTATGCTCATTAGCATCTGTCCAGATAACTTGCTGAAAACCTTTTTCTTTTGCCAAGTTGGTAGGATAAAATTGTCCGGCATAATTTCCCGCTGCCTTTGTGAATCCAACGCCGCCATCGGCTGCTCTACTAAAGTGTTCGGCTACTACAACCTTAACATCGCCTTTGTAATAAGCTTGCACAGGAGACATAACAATAATAAATTTATATTCGGTTGAAGGAGATGCAGACACTCCTACTTCGGTAGCAATAACAAACGGGCGAATGTACAAGGCATTTCCATCCCCCGGTTTTATCCATTCTTTGTCTAGACTAACTAATGTGTCCAGTGCTTCAAAAAAGTAATCTTCTCTAAAGGCTGGTATTGCTAAACGTTCGGATGAACGATTAATACGTTTAAAATTTTGATCGGGTCTAAACAACCAAGCATTTCCATTATCATCTTTATAGGCTTTCATACCTTCAAAAACTGCTTGCCCGTAATGAAATACTTTAGCAGCCGGTGAAATGGTCATATCTCCATAAGGAATAATAGAGGGGTTTTGCCACTTTCCATCCTTATAGTCGCAAACAAACATATGGTCTGAAAAATTTTTTCCGAAAACCAAATTACTAAAATCAACTTCCGAAATTCTTGATTTCTCTACTTTACTTACCCGTACGTTTTTGTTTGAAATAGCTGTCATGAGAATGAATTTTAAGTACTGCAAAAATAGTGAATTTTTCCTTCTTTAAAAAGCTAAAAATGTCTTAATTTTGCAAGAATAATTAACCAAATAAATAGTTGTTTTTATGAAAAAATTAGTCGTTATTTTTGTGCTCTCATTACTTGTTGTATCCTGTAAGAGCGAAGAAAAAAAGCAAGAATCTAACCAGCAACAAAAAGAAGAGGCAACGTTAGATAAAAGTTACGCTTCCTTCGGGAAAAAAATAACTCCCGAAAAAGTACTCACCAAGGAAGAAATAGTTAAAGAATACAAAAATTTACAACCGGGCGATACTACTGTAGTAAAATTTACTACAACTGTAAACAGCGTATGTCAGGCTAAAGGTTGTTGGATGCGTTTGGACTTAGGTGATAATGAAGCTATGGTAAAGTTTAAAGATTATGGTTTTTTTATGCCTAAAAACATTGCAGGGAGAGAAGTAATAGTAAACGGAAAAGCATTTGTAAGTGAAATGAGCGTAGAAGAACAACGTCATTATGCCGAAGATGCCGGAAAAAGCAAAGAGGAAGTGGAGGCAATTACAACACCTAAAATAACCTATTCATTTGAAGCAGACGGAGTGTTGGTTAAAAAATAAATCATGCGTTTTTTAATTCTATTTTTAGTGATAAGTATGGTTGCTTGTGATGCTTCAAAAGAAAAAAAGAATCCAATCGATATGCAAACCCAAGAGGAGTTTGTTATGTATAAACCTTCTGAAATGACCAAGCATATGAACTTT
This sequence comes from Flavobacteriaceae bacterium, assembly GCA_026992695.1. GTDB lineage: Bacteria > Bacteroidota > Bacteroidia > Flavobacteriales > Flavobacteriaceae > Marifrigoribacter. The sequence continues at coordinate 2,027 of JALWYP010000375.1, read as the reverse complement.
ATGTATGCGTATAATCAAGGATTAAAAGAAAAAATACTTTCCGGTGATACGTTGCCAAATTTTACAGAAGAGTTTTTAAAAATATATACAGCAACACTTACAAACAATAAGGAGAAAAATCAACGTTTTAAAGTTGGCGCAGAAGCATTTATTAAAAGTCAACAAAAAATCTTTCTTCAAAAAGATTCTTTAGCTAAGGTAAAACAGTACAATAAAACCATCAATTCTTGTATAGATTGCCACCAAACCGAATGTACCGGACCCATACCTAAAATCAAAAAGCTGTTGATTCATTAATTTTGAAAAGAGAAATCATCACAACAAAAGACGGTTCTAAGACTATCTTTATTCCGCAATGGAACGAACAATACCATTCCGTTCACGGAGCCATACAAGAAGCCTATCACGTATTTTTACAGATGGGCTTTTTTTATTGCTTGTCGCTACCCAATTGTAAACAACTTCACATACTTGAAGTGGGTTTTGGTACCGGACTCAATGCATTAATCACTTTAAAAGAAGCAAAAAGCAACAGCATACCGGTTCATTATACGGCAGTAGAAGCTTTTCCTGTGTCAGATGATGAAATAAACCAACTCAATTATCCCGAATTGCTGGAGATTCCCAATTCGGTTTTTAAATCATTACACACCGCTTCTTGGGAGAAAGAAATCAGGCTAAATGATACTTTTACCATTCTTAAAAAACAACACAAGTTTGAAGACATTACAGCAAGCAATACTTTTCAATTAATTTATTTTGATGCCTTTGGCGCACGAGTCCAGCCCGAACTGTGGACCGAAACTATTTTTACTAAAATGTACCAAGCATTAAAACCAAATGGAGTTTTGGTAACCTATTCGGCAAAAGGAAGCGTACGAAGAGCAATGCAAGCAGTTGGTTTTAGAGTAGAAAAACTTCCCGGACCACCCGGAAAGCGTGAAATGTTACGCGGAATAAAACCACCTGAATAATTTGGGTTCAATACAATTTTAAGTTTCCTTGCTTTTAACTTGTCATGTTTATACCAAAAGGAATTATTTTAAACTAAAAAAAGCTGTTTTGGTATTAATTCCCATGAGGGGTTAAATCGGGTAGGGGTTGATTGTTTTTTAGGTACTTATTAAACCACGCTTTTACTTGTTGATTTACTTCGTCTTTAAATTCGGTAAGACCGTGATCTCCTCCTTCAAACATCAGTAAGCGATATGGAATATGAAATTTTTGTAATTGCAATGCCATTGTTAATGATTGTTCGGGTATAACCCGCCAATCGGATGTGCCGTGAAGCAAAAGCATGGGTGTTTTCTTTGGAAGCCTGTCTGCAAAATAAACCGCCGAACGCAATCGCATCACCGAATCTTTATTCTTCTCATATCCAGGTATTAATTGACTGTAAACATATACGCCCATTTCACCATCACGGGATGCATCCATTTCTTTTAAGTTGGTGACGGCTCCGCCTACTACTGCCGCTTTAAAAATCGATGTTTTGCTTAAAGAGAGGTAGCTCATCATACCACCGCGACTCCAACCATATATTCCTAGTTTTGTTGTATCGGCAAAAGGTAGATTTTTTGCAACATCAATCAGGTGCAAAATATCATTAACTTCAATGCCACCAAATTCTTCTTTTCCTTCACCACCGTCATTTCCACGATATTGACTTGCTAAAACCACATACCCCCAAGAAGCCAATCGGGCTAAAATAAAGGTCATTTTATACTTGTTTAGTTTTCCAAACTCTCGGTTTCCACCTCGATTATAGATAATGACCGGATAGGTTTGAGAGGTATCTTTAGGATATGCCATATATCCTTTTACTTTTAAACCGTCGCTTTCGTAAAAAAAGGTTTTGGTTGTCACCTTGGTTAAGTAAGAATATTTAGATAAAAAAGTTCCGTTTTTTTGTGTTACTCGTTTATAAATCGTGTCAAAATTTTTTACATTCCATTGTTTTTCTGAAATAATTCTTCCGTTTTGTGAAAAAGCAAACATCGAAAAAAACAGTAGATAATAAAGCAGAT
>JALWYP010000374.1 GCA_026992695.1 Flavobacteriaceae bacterium | reverse complement strand
AGACGGTTACTATACTACTGAAACAACCAATAAATATCGAAATCAGAATGTAGAAATAATCGTTTACCTACCGGTAGGAACTGTTTTATTTGCAGATGACAACACATTTTCATACCATAGAAACACGAGTGGTTATAATGATATTTTAAACAATGGTGACGAACAGCAATACCTGTTAATAGAAGAGGGAAAAACAAAATGTTTAGATTGCCCTACAACCACAACAAACTCAAACATTAAAAACGAAAAAAAATCTATAAATACTGAAAATTGGCAATTAGAAGTAGAAAAATCGCTTAATAAAAAGGACGATAATAACTACATCAAACTAAATGATGATGGTGTAGATATTAACATTATAGACAAAAACGATACAATTAGAGTTAAAATTAACAATCAAAATCAATAAAAATGAAAAAATTAATCACACTTATTTTTTTGACAACAATACTAATTTCTTGTCAAATAAGTATTAATCAAGTAAAAGGAAACGGAAATGTACAAACCGAAGAACGCAATGTAACCGAAGCATTCAACCAAGTTAAGGCAGCTAGAGGGTTACATGTTATTCTCACCCAAGGAGACAGCAATAAAATTACCGTAGAGGCAGACGAAAATTTACAGGAGCTAATTACAACTACTATTTCAGGTGGAAAACTTAGTATTACTTCTACCGAAAACATAGGTCGTGCTAAAGCAAAAAATATTTATGTAACGTTTACAAACATTAAAGAAATAGCCGCTTCAAGTGGAGCTGATGTAAGTGCTACTAATACTATAAACAGCAAACAATTAACGTTAGATGCCAGTAGCGGAGCCGATATAAATTTAGATGTATTCTCGAAAGAGTTATATATTGATTGTAGTAGCGGAGCCGACATCGAAGTCTCAGGTAAGGCAAAAACTGTAAATGCAAAAGCCTCAAGCGGAAGCGATATAGATGCAAAAGAATTAATCGCCTCCGAAGGTACTGCATCTGCCAGTAGTGGTGCCGATATTACCGTTAATATCATTAAAAAACTAGAAGTCTCAGCATCTAGTGGCGGTGATGTAAAATATTACGGAAATCCCAAAGATGTAGTAAAACAAAAAAACGCTTCGGGTGGTATCTCTAAAATGGAATAAACTATTTGCTTAACTCTTTTTTCATCTTTTCAACTACTTGAAAAGCAGCAGGACAAATAGCAACATTTTTAAGCGTAAGATTTGTTATTTGTTGAAACTTTTTATGGTTTGTATGCGGAAATTCACTACACGCCTTAGGTCGTACGTTGTAAATACTACAAAAATTGTCTTCTCCCAAAAAGGGACAAGGCAATTTTTGCAATACATAATCATTATCTTCATCTAAGAAGAGGTAGTTTTCAATAAATTTCCCTGGTTTTAAACGCAAGTATTTTGCTATTCTTTCAATGTCTTTATTGGTAAACAGCGGTCCTGTAGTTTTGCAACAATTAGCACATTGCAAACAATCTGTAGTACTAAAAACCTCATCATGCCAGTTTTGCATCAAGGTGTCTAAATTTTTTGGAGGCTTTTTTTTAAGTTTTGCAAAAAACTTTTTGTTTTCTTTGTGTTTCTCGTTAGCCAGTTTTGGAAGTTGATTTAGCAACGTTTTCATATTCAACAAAAGTAACGATTAATTATAAACACGAAAAATCTAGCTACGGTTTCAAAAATTTATAATACCCTGTTTTAAGATAGGCTCCTTCTTTAAAAGTAACCGGATGGTCTAAATCGTGAGTAGTTTTCTCTAGTAAAACAAACCCGTTAGGCAGGTTTTCTTTATGAATAGCAAAGAACTCTTCTTCAGAAATTCGAGAAGAACAAGATGCCAACAATAGTATTCCGTTGGGTTTTACCAATTGTGCCCCAAGAGTTGTCAATTGTGCATATTTTTTATTAGCAATGGGTATTGCTTCTTTATTTTTTGCAAAAGAAGGTGGATCTAGTATCACCAAATCATACTTTTTTTGTTGGCTAATTAGGTTTTTCAATAAAACAAAAGCATCCCCTGCTATTACTTTATGAGTTCCCGAAAAATTGTTGCGCTTTCCATTTGCAAGTGCCAACTTCAATGCCTGTTCACTAATATCGATGCCGGTAACTTCTTTTGCTCCTCCTACCAATGCATGTACAGAAAAACCTCCGGCATACGAAAAAACATCCAACACTTTTTTATTTTTTGAAAGTGTACCTACCTTTTTCCGGTTATGGCGATGATCTAAAAAATATCCGGTTTTATGTCCTTTTATCACGTTAGCCGAAAATCGAACACCATGCTCTGTAAAAACAACTGTTTCATCAACCAACTTTCCAAAAAGTAGCTGCCCGTCTTTATATATACTTTGTGATTGAAGTAATTTTCTGCTTAATCGAAGTACCGCCACTTTGCAATGAGAAACAGCAATTAAGGCTTGTACTAGTTCCGATAAATACGGAAACCAAATTTTGCTATACAATTTAACAACCAATACCGTATCGTAAACATCTGCAATAAATCCGGGAAAACCATCGTTTTCACCAAAAATAAGTCGGTATGCATTTGTTTGTGTTTCAAGTAAAGGAAGCCGAAGCGAATATGCCGTTTCAATTTTTTGCCGGAAAAATTCTTTATCTATTTTTATTCCGCCTCCAAAATGAAGCATCTTAATTGCAATTGGCGAATTGGCATCATACAAACCAACACCAATGGGTTTATTTGTTTTAAACGAAAAAATAACAGCAACATCACCACATTCGGCACTATTAGGTGATTTAATAATACTATCAGAAAATATCCAAGGATGCCTACTTTTTAAACTCTTTTCTCCTTGTTTCGATAATTTTACAGCTATTATTTTCATAATTTTGGTAAAAAAAATCGACTTTAAAATCCTATCTTAAAGTCGATTATAGATGTTATTTTAATAAAAATTAATTGCCGGCTTCTTTTTTAGCATCTTCTTTCATTTTTTCATTGGGTACAATTACAATGTTTACTCTACGATTTTGAGCGCGCCCTTCGGGTGTGTCATTCGTAGCAATAGGTTTCGTTTCACCAAACCAATTGGTAGTAAAACGCGATGGATTAAGCCCTTTTTCATCTGTAAAGAAATGGGTAACAGCATAAGCTCTGTTTTTTGAAAGCGTCATGTTATAAGCGTCACTGCCTACACTATCTGTGTGCCCAATTACCAACACATTGGTATCGGGATATTCTACCAATACTGCTGCCAATTTATCTAATGTTACTCTGGAGTCGGGAGTTATGTTATATTTATTTGTATCAAAATGAACACCACTATTTTCGTCAAATGTAACTACAATCCCATCGTCAACACGTTCTACTTGAGCACCCGGGATTTCTTCTTCAATTTTTTGAGCTTGTTTATCCATTTTTGCTCCAATAAGAACTCCGGCAGTACCTCCAACTACACCTCCTATTACAGCTCCTATTTCACCATTTCCTCCTTTCCCAACATTGTTTCCTAAAATGGCACCTAAGATGGCACCACCTGCGGCTCCAATTACAGCACCTTTTTGTTTATTATTCGCATTTTTGGTAGCTTCACAACTCGTTAAATTAACGATTAGTATTACAGATAAAACTGCGAGTGATATATTTTTAATTATTGTTTTCATGATGGTAATTTTTATTCGGTTATTTTACTAAAATTCATTCCTATTGTAAATGGGTTACCATCTACTTGTACGGTTTGTTCCCAACGCATATTACTTTCAGATAGTTGCGCTAAATGTACTCTAAAACCTACATTATCTTCCGATTTATGTTTGGCATTAGTAGGCTTAAACAAAAAATCATACAACCCGGTTTCCTTATTCATTTCTTGAATTGTAAAAATAAAATTTCTATCTCCGGTAGGACAATTCCCGTTATTAATAGTATAAACTCCGGAGTTATTATTTGAAATAAATTGCCAAGTACTTCCTTCAAAACATTCTTTTGAAGTATCTCGAAAGAGTTGAATGTTATAAGTACCGGCTTCACTTAAATCAATATTATCTAGGGTCCAGTTTCCTTTTAAAACTTTTTTTGACTGAATAACGGTCTTTGGTGTTCCGCAGGAAAAAATAATTCCAACAAGAAAAATTAATAATACTGTTTTTTTCATAATGTTTAGTGCTAATGGTTACGCCTTACAAAATACGATTTTTTTACTAATATTTCAATAATTGTTCCAATTCTATACTAAACTTATCTTTGGGTAGGTATTGTTTTTCTAGATTAGCAGCAAATGGAATGGGTGTTTCCAAGCTTGCTACCCGTTTTATGGGCGCATCTAAAAATTCAAAACAATTTTCGGTTAGTAGCGCTGAAATATCGGAAGCTATCCCCCCAAACATAGAATCTTCTTGTAAAATAATAACTTTTCCGGTTTTTTTAACCGAAGTGTAAATGGTTTCGGTATCAAGCGGAGATAGCGTTCTTAAATCTATTAAATCTGCTGATATGTTACGCTCCATTAGGGTGTCTAAAGCCCAATGAACACCTGCTCCGTAAGTAATAATAG
>JALWYP010000373.1 GCA_026992695.1 Flavobacteriaceae bacterium | reverse complement strand
ATACTATCTAACTGTTTTTTAAGAGGAGAAATAAACACGCTGTATTTTTCTTTAAGCGTATTGGGCAAGGGTTTAGATGCCGGTAAATCTAACTTTAACGGATCTACTTGCTTATTGTCTTTCCAAAAACGATAACAAACGTGAGGACCTCCGGTATTTCCGGTCATCCCTATCCAACCAATAACATCGCCTTGACGAACAAAATCTCCTACCTTTACATTGCGCTTTTTCATATGTAGATATTGAGTAGAATAGGTTGCGTTATGTCTAATTTTTACATAATTCCCATTACCTCCTTTTCGTTCAGATTTTGTTACCACACCGTCTGCGGTTGCTAATATGGGTGTTCCTATAGGAGCAGCAAAATCGGTACCTTTATGCGGTCTAATTTTATAACCGTAGTATTTTATTCTTCTTCTTAAATTAAACCTTGAGGAAATTCGGCTAAATTTTACCGGAGCTTTTAAAAAAGCACGTCGGAGGTTATTAGCATTTTCATCGTAGAAATCGGCTATATTTTTGGTAGAATCTTCTATAAATCGAAATGCATATATCGGCTTCCCCCGATGTTCAAAATAAGCAGCTTTTACTTGATCTACACCTGCCGGTATGGTATCGTTTATAAACTTTTGAGTATAAATTACTTTGAACCTATCTCCTTTTTGAAGCCTGAAAAAATCAATCGTCCAAGCATAGATTGAAGCCAATCTATCCGTTAAATTTAAAGGCAACCCTTGTTCGTCCATTGTTTGTGATAACGAACTTGTAATAACACCCGAAGCTGTTTTTTCTACTATTGTAACGGGTTTCTTTTTATTGTTAACTTTAATACTATCTTGAAGATGTATAACGGCATAGTCTATTCGGTTTTTTTCATAGATAAATACCTGTGGCGTATTAATACTGTCTTTGGCGGCTAGAATTAAATAGGGCTTTCCTACTCGTATTTTTCTAACATCAAAACTATCTTTTATTGAAGAAACAATGTTGAATATATTTTTTTGCGGAACGTGATGTGCATCTAAAATAGCGCCAAATGTATCACCATACTTTACGGTATCTCTAGTAACTACAAAATCATCTAGATTAAAACCAAAAGCTTTGTTTATTTTTTTTACAACATGAGTTGTTTCCTGTTTTTCAGGTTTGGGTTCTTTAACACAAGAAAAAATCGTTAAAAATCCTATTAGCAGGTAGCTTATTTTTTTCAAATTTGGAAAAAAGTATTAATTAAAATTACACATTTTTTCCCCAATCTTGTATTTCTTGCTCAGACCAAAGGCTTGGAAAGAAGATGCGTTTTTGGTATTTAGGATGCATATACTTTTTCCAATCGCTTCCTCCTGTTGCTTCAATGTCTTCATCGGCAAGACCAGATTCTAAATAATGTTTAGCAGCATTATAATGTGCAATTACCCAAGTAATATTTACTGTATAATCGTAATGTCGCATTGCTTTAATTAACTCAGAATCATTTTTTACTTCTTTGGGGAGTTCTTTAAATTTTGCGTACAAATTTATGGTATTATATTCTTGTGTAAAAGCAATAAACTCATTTTTATATTTTTTTTCGAATATTTTTAACAAATAGCTTTTTTCTCCTGTTTTATAATCTTTTCCCGCAGCCTGCCAATACAAGTGGTCTAGTGCGTATTCGTAAGTAGTATTTCTGTCTATGGTTTTTCTAAATCTGGCATCGATTAGGTTAATTAAATCGGTAGAGGCAAACTCGATTTTTCGGTATTGTGCGCTTTGAAATCCGCTTGCAGGTGTTAGTGTATTTCTAAATTTAAGATATTGTTCTACATCCATCCCTTCTTGCATTATTGAAAATGAAGAGGTAAGCATATCAAAATACCGGCTTATTCGCATTAATCTTGATGAGAAAAATGTAGCTGTTAAGTTGGGATGATGCGCAACTTGTTCTATTTCCCAAAGAATCATTTTAAACAACAATTCATTTACTTGGTGGTACATAATAAATACCATTTCGTCCGGGTATTGCGTGCGCTGTACTTGCAGGTTTAAAAGCGCATCGGTTTGAATGTAATCCCAATAATTCATAGGCTTACTATACAACAATCCTTCTAGGGCGGTATCTAAATCGATTCCTATAGCTTCATATTTATGCTCTACTTTTTTTAATAACTCATTAATTTTTGGTTGTGTTGTCATAACTAATCTACGATTATATTGAACGAATTTTTTAATCCTTTAAACTCTATTAAAGATGCTTTTAAAGAACCCACTGCTAGGTCGGCTTTTATTAATAGCGGCATTTTATTTTCATCATCAGACACCCAAACTGTTAAACTTTCCTTTTCTTTAAATACTCTTCCGGATTGCACATAGGGTCTAAATTTTAAAGCGGCAATTTTTCCGAATTCTGTCTCTAACTTTTCTCTTCCCAGAAATTTCACTCTAAACACGAAGTTTTCTTTATCAAAAAACATATTCAAATCTACAGTTTCCCCAATTTTAATAGCGTCCACATTTAGGTTGTTTCTTAAATAGTAAAACGCCGAAACCATATCTTGTACATTGGGCGAAATGGTTCTAACATAAGAGGTATCGTGTTTTTTATTTTGAATGCGGGCAATCTTCGTTAAATGATCAAAATCTATTTGAATGTTTTTTGTATGTCCTCCTTCGTCAATTTGGCGAATAAATCGGTAAGGAATGTCTTTTTCTTTATCGATGTACGATTCATAATTATCTTCTACTTTAAAAAACCAACGGGACATACCGGTAGTTTTTCCTTCTCCTACAACATGATACACTTGTTTTCCTTTTAAATTCTCTTGGTTTACTTGAAGGGTAGCATAACCAGCAGTTACAAAGCCGTAATGGACTCTAAACTTAAACCACTCACCATCGCCATACGCTCTGTTTTGTGACAAGACAGTGGTCGTTATTAAAATTAATAAAAAGGAAAAATATAATTTACGCATCATTATTTATTTGAAGTTACAATATGTTATTTGCAACTTCTATTCCAAAATAAAATCTCCACCTTTTTTCAGATGGAGATTTTATTTACAAAGTACCTCTCCTTGCTTGTTCGGCTTCGATAGACTCAAAGAGTGCTTTAAAGTTTCCTTTTCCGAAAGATTGTGCTCCTTTTCTCTGAATGATTTCAAAAAACAAGGTAGGTCTGTCGGTTAACGGTTTGGTGAAAATTTGAAGCAAGTATCCTTCGTCATCTCTGTCAACCATAATTCCGTGTTTTCTTAATACTTCAATATCTTCGGCTATGTCTCCTACTCTATCTAGCACGGTGTCGTAGTATGTTCCCGGAACATAAAGGAATTCGACACCACGTTTTTTCATTTCGGAAACGGTAAACACAATATCATTTGTTGCTACTGCAATGTGTTGGCAGCCTGCACCGTTATAAAAATCGATATACTCTTCAATTTGCGATTTCTTTTTTCCTACTGCCGGTTCGTTAATAGGAAACTTTATTCGCCCGTTGCCATTCGTCATTACTTTGCTCATTAGTGCTGTGTATTGGGTTGAGATGTCTTTATCATCAAAAGTAATTAGATTGGCAAATCCCATTACTTCATTATAGAATTTTGCCCACACATTCATTTGTCCCCAGTCAACGTTACCTACCATATGATCGATGTATTTTAATCCGACAGATGGTGGATTGTAATGGGATTCCCATTTTTCAAAACCGGGAAGAAAAGTTCCGTTGTAATTTTTTCGTTCTACAAATATATGAACCGTATCCCCATAGGTGTGTATTCCTGCACGCACAACTTCTCCGTCTTTATCAGTTTCTACTCTAGGTTCAAAATAGGATTTAGCACCTCTTTTTGTGGTTTCTTGCCAAGCTTTTCGAGCGTCATCTACCCAAAGTGCAATTACTTTTACACCATCTCCATGCTTGGTAATATGGTCAAAAATTTCGGTGTTATCTGCACCAGGCATTGGGGTTGTAAAGACCAAACGTATTTTATCTTGTACCAAGACATAACTCGTACGGTCTTTCATTCCGGTTTCTAATCCGGCATAAGCAAGGGATTGAAAACCGAGGGCGGTTTTGTAAAAATGAGCTGCTTGTTTGGCATTACCAACATAGAATTCTACATAATCGGTTCCCATAATAGGGAGAAAGTCATCGGCTTCGGGAAATATTTTTTCTAAGCCGTAATCAAAGTTTTGTATATTTTTTAAATCAGACATAATCGGTTTTTTTGGTTTGGGTTTGGTTTTCTTTTTAAAACAACCAACTTTTATAATAATCTTCTACTTGAAGTTTCATCGCGTCTTTGGTATTCATTACCGGATTAAAAGGATCTATCATTACAGCAAGTTCTCCGGTTTCTTTTTTACCAATGCTTCGCTCGATAGCACCGGGATGAGGTCCGTGCGGAATACCTCCCGGATGCAATGTAAGTTGTCCTTTTTCTATATTATTTCTACTCATAAAATCACCATCTACATAATACAAAATTTCTTCTGAATCTATATTGCTGTGATGATAAGGTGCCGGAATAGATTGTGGATGATAATCATAC
>JALWYP010000372.1 GCA_026992695.1 Flavobacteriaceae bacterium | reverse complement strand
TAGTAGTATAACCCTGTTGGCACCACTTTATCTTGTGCTAAAATACCTGTATTGGGAACACCGGACCAAAAACCTTCATCATTCCCACCTTGGTAAATTAGATTGCCATCACGAGAGTAAATTTTTAAACTAAAATCAAAAAAGATATTTAGAATATTTGAAATTTCAAACTCATCATTAATACCATCACCATTTGGAGAAAATCCTTCCGGTATCCAAGGTTCACAATTTTCAACTCCAATAAAAAATGATGTTGTTGTAAAACATACTTCAGTATCTAACCTTACATAAATAAGTTGTGGATTTGATGTATTTACATATTGTGCCGGAATTTCGATTGGGTTTGCGTAGTCTATTGCATCTTCCGAAGTAGTAAAGTAGGTAATCACATCATTAGGATTGGTTGAGATTAAAGAATTTTGTTCAGTTAAATCAAAAATTGCACTATTAAAGCCTTCATTACAAAGCAGTAAATCGGGTAAATCGGCTATTGGGTCGATACTGCCAAAAGAAACTGTTGTTTGAGTTTCGTTATTAAATTCATTTAACTCTTCAACAATTCCATTTCCTAATCCATCATCGTCAACTACAACTTGAAGCGTAAAGGTTTCGGGATAACTTTCGTCTAAAAATAGTTGAATAGTCCCGAGTTCGTTTCCGTCAATAGGAATTTGGTTTTGGGTTTGCGATTGAGCAACAAGTTGGCTATCTATGTAAAAAGCGATAGGAGTTTGAGCCGGTAATGGTGCTGTACCTATGTTGCTAATTGTATAGTCGATTGTGATATTTCTTAATCTGCAGGCATATAACTCATTATCAATGGTTATCACTGCATCGGGCAGTGAACAATCGATAACTTCAATAGTGAAGCTGTCGTTAACAAAACAATTTCCGTTATCAACTCGTACATAAATGGTTTGAGGGTTGGCGACATTAATGTAGTTTTCGGTATCTGAAATTGGATTTGAGTTTGTTACTGCATCTGTTAGTGTTAGATGAAACGTGATTGTATTTACCGGATCAATTTGTGTTGTGGCATCATTTAAGTTAAATGTTTCGGTGCCTACTACATCACATTCTTCAAGATTATCTAAACCGGGAATTTCGGGAACAACAAATAAGGTGATTTCTACAATTTCAGATTCGTTGTTATCTTCATCAATTTCATTTACAATTCCAACTCCACTTCCGGTATCATCTACCACCGCTTTAAAGTCAAAAGTTTCTGGAAGTGTTTCGGGCATTGTAATCACTATGCTACCTGATTCAGAGCCATTAATGGGTATATTGTTCTGGGTTTGCGATTGCCCCACCAGAGTTGTGTTTGCATAAAATGCAATGGGTGTCCCAGCAGGCAACACTCCGGTTGCATTTATATTATAAACAGTATAATCTACTGTTACATCTCTATTTCCACATTCGGTAACGAAGTTTACATTATCAAACACAATGGTGGCATCTGGAAGTTCAGTGTTTAATACGGTAACAATGTTATTTACCATTACCAAATCTTGCCCGGATGTTAATTCAATAATTGCACTTGTATCTCCCGGGGAAATATTATTTTCGATATTGTAAAAATCAATATCCATATTAAACAACTGATCGGAATTGGTAAAACTATTGGTTCCGTTAAAGGCGTTATCGGCTGGATTTAATGGCGGATTACTAATAATATTTCCATTGATTCTAAGGGTTTCGTTTACTGCCAAAAAAGCATCGCCTTCCCAAGCAAGAAAACCAATTTTAGCACCATTATTATCGAGGACTAATAAATTGTTAAGTTCGATAGTTAAGTTAGTATTATTAGCAGAAACAGCTTCTAATCCATCAAAAACGTTTACTTGATTTAAAGGCAACGAGGGGTCTTCATACACTACTACAATAGACCAACCTCCAAAATTAGTTGAGTTATCACAATAGCCTATAATCACACTGGTTAAATCTAAATCGGAAAGTAAATACACGCCATTTCCTGTTGAAGAAACCAAACTTGAAACATCTGCAAATGCAGCAAAATACGTATGTGTTGCATCTAAGGTGTAACTAAAGGTACGTTCGGCAGAAATGGGTGTACCGTTAAGTGTTACATTAAAATCTCCGGTTCCGGAGCCTGCCCAATACAAATAAGCGGCAACAGCAGTTTGTCCTGCTTGTAGTGTAAGAGTAGCACTGTTTTGTGTTAAGATGGTACAAGCTCCTCCGGTTCCATTTTCTTCGGTGTTTAGCGTATTTCCAAAAGCCAGATAATCGTACCTTCCGTTAAATTGTTGATATAATTCTATTTCTTGTGAAAAAACGGATGTTGTATGTAATAGTAAGAAAAAACAGATAGCCTGATAAAAATAAAATGGTTTCATAGTTAGTTTATTGTGCAATAAATATAGTTAAAAAAAATCAAAAAGACCTCACAAGTATTTACTCTTGCAAGGTCTAAACAAAACACCCCAAAATCTAACTTAATTTAATTGACTATAACTTTTTACTAGCCTAATAAACTCAGCCCTATAGCCTTCTTTGTCATTTTGAATACCTGCCTCTGCTAGTTTAAGAACATCTTCAGATTGTAATTTTTTAATAAAAACAGATTCTCTAAGTTGTTGACCAAATAAGGCTACCGATGCAATGAATTTAAAATCGTTTGACGTTTCTTGAAATGACATACTCTTATCTAAAACATTATAAACAAGTAATTTGCTTTTTTTTCCATTTGGTTCTTTATACCTAAATTTTATGGTTGCCAATTCATCAGAATTTAAAGTTGAACTAACTTTGGTATATTTTAGTTTTTCAACATCTTTTACAAATTCACTTTTAACACCTACCTGAATAACTTCGTAAAGTGCTGTTACTGTATGCCCGCTTCCTAATTCGCCTGCGTCCTTTTTATCATCTTTAAAATCTTCGTTCTCCAACAATCTATTTTCATAACCAATTAACCTGTATGCTTGTACTTTATTAGGATTAAATTCTATTTGAATTTTCACATCTTTAGCAATGGTATAAAGCGTACCATAAAACTCGGTTCCCAACACTTTTTTTGCCTCTTGTAGATTATCGATATAGGCATGATTTCCGTTACCCTTATCTGCAAGAGTTTCCATTTTTGAATCTTTATAATTTCCCATTCCAAAACCCAAAACGGTAAGGTAAACACCCGATTTTCTTTTTTCTTCAACTAATTTCTCCATAGCTCTATCGCTAGAAGCCCCTACATTAAAATCACCATCGGTCGCAAGAATAATTCGATTATTTCCTTTTTTTATAAAATTTTCTTCAGCTATTTTATAGGCTAGTTTTATTCCTTGACCACCTGCTGTAGAACCTCCTGCATGTAGTTTATTTAACGCTTCAAAAATAATTTCTTTATGTGCTCCCGATGTCGGTGGTAATACCAAACCGGCAGCTCCTGCATATACTACAATAGACACTTTATCTTGTTCTCTTAAATTATTAACTAATACCGAAAATGCAGATTTTAATAATGGGAGTTTATTTGGTGAATCCATAGAACCCGATACATCTAACAGAAGAACTAAATTTGAAGCTGGTAATTTATCTGTAGCTATCTCCTTTCCTTTTAATCCAATTTTTAACAACTTGGTGTCGTTGTTCCACGGAGACACTGCCAACTCAGTTGTGATAGAAAATGGTTGGTTTTTTACAGGTTGTGGATAATCATATGCAAAATAATTAATCATTTCTTCAATTTTAACAGCATCTTTTGGTATTTCTTCCCCGTTATTAATCATTCTTCTAATGTTACTGTATCCGGCTTTATCAACATCTATTGAGAAGGTTGAAAACGGAGCCGTTTTAACGTTTTTAAAAACGTTCTCATTTATTTGAGCATAAGATTCATTGTTAGAAACCTTGTTTCTAACAATTATTTTACCAGAAGAACCTGTTAGACCACTTGAAGTAGAAACCGAATAACATAAGGCTTTTTTTTCTTTTTTAATTCCTATAGCAGTAATAATCACTTCGTCCAAATAGGTGGCATCTTCTTCCATTTGTAAGTTAATAACAGAAGATTCTTTAGTAACCTTTTTAGTTACTGTTTTATACCCTAGGTAAGTAAATAATATAGTCTTGCCAATGTTAGTTTGTAGCTCATAATTACCATCAAAATCTGTTTGTGTTACTTCTAATGTTCCCTTGACCCTAATATTAACTCCGGGTATTGGTAAACCACTCACGTCGGTTACATTACCTGAAATATTTATTACTTGAGCTTGGGTTTGCACATGAATGAATATAAAAATACCGACCAATAAAAATAAAATTGTTTTCATATTGAAATAATTTACGTGTTTATGGGAATAAACTACTATCAAATAAAATAAAAGAAAAATCCGTTACCTTACCCCCTGCCTCCTCTACAAAAAGAGCAGCTGCAGCAGTATCCCAGGGATAAAGTTTCAGCTCCCAGAAGCCATCATACCTTCCTGCGGCCACATAGGCAAGATCAAGGGCAGCAGAGCCACATCTTCTTACAGCCTGTGCATTAAAAATAAATTCATTAAAATA
>JALWYP010000371.1 GCA_026992695.1 Flavobacteriaceae bacterium | reverse complement strand
TCCTTGTTTTGTGTTTAATCTTATAAAGTAAACACCCTTTGATACATCTGAAAGATTTAGCACATACTTTTTTTCTATGATTTGGGAAGGAAGATACTTTATTAATTTTCCGGTTATATCAAAAAGCCTAAGAGCGCCTTCTAATCTAAATTTTGAAGAAATTATCAATTCTTCAGCAACCGGATTAGGATAAAATTTAATGTTTTCTTCCGAAACAAAAGTTGATGTTCCTAATATCTCCGGAACAGCAGGAGATGCCCATAAGCCTCTACCATAGGTTCCTGCATAAATTTTTCCGTCTTCGTAATTAATTTCAAGTTCAGAAACAATAACATTAGGCAAATTATTGAAGAAGGGTTGCCACTCTGAAAAAGTAGTGTCTATGTAAAAAATTCCGTAATTCATACCTAAATACAGTCCTTCGTTTTCACTTCTGTCCCAAACAAGACATTGAGCACTAAAATTGGGTAAATTAAATTTATAGTTTTGCCAAGTTTGCCCACCGTCATCACTAACAAAAACTTTGTTTCCGCTAGTTGTTGCAACAGCTACTTTATTAGGATTTATAGGGTTTATTGCTATAGAATTTATAGATCCACCCGGAGCGGATAATTGTGCCCAGTTGGTAGCACCTCCATCTTCGGTTTTATAGAGCAATCCACCTATAGAGGCATACATTATTTGGTTATCTGAAGAGGCAATTTTTAAGTTATCTAGATTACTTCCAAAATCTTGAGAGATAGATGTCCAAGTGGTGCCTTTATTTATAGATTTATAAACCCTGTTGTAAGCTGTATAAATTGTATTTTGAATGACAGGATCTTGCTCAAAAGGTGTAACCCAATTTCCTTGACTGGGTGTAGAAACATACTGATAAGAGTTTGCACCGTTGTCTGTACGATATAAACTCCCAAACTGTATCATCCCGTACATTATATTAGTGTTGTTTTTATCTACTATATTTTCCATGCCATCTGCTCCTAACCAGTCTTTCCATCCGTTGGATTGTGAATAAAAAGATGAGCCGTTATCTTGCGAACCTCCCGACACAACTACATTAGCAGTCTGAGAAACACCAATTTTATAAAACTGTCGTATTCCTATCCCCGAAGTTAAATCGGTGTAATAGTTAGCATCTATTGTATTTGTATTTGTTGCTTTAAAGATTCCTCCGTCTGTTCCTACATACAATACAGAGTCGCCAAAGACCAAAATATCTACATCGGCATGGCAATATCCAATATTTTCGCTTTGAGCTGCACCGGGTACCCAGTCTGAAGTAATAGTAAAACTTGCTCCGCCATCTGTAGAACGCCAAGTTAAAACGCCGGCAATATGTACTTCATCTGCATCATTAGGATTAACAGCAATATCCATATCTCTGGGAGCTTGCCCTCCCGAATCATACCCGGCAGTATCATAACCAAAATAATTTCTTCCGGTATGGTCTAATTCTGAAAATGAATCACCGGCATTTGTTGAAGAATAAAATCCTCCAAAACTACCACCACTAGCTTCAAGAACGTAAACTCTTTCGGCATCATTAGGTGAAACGCCAATCATTTTCGGACCGTTTGAAAATCCGGTGATTGTAGTAAATGAGGCACCCCCATCTATAGATTTATGAAACCCTGAACCCGATACATAAACGATATTAGGATTATTGGGTTTAAACTCTATATCATAGCATCGAGAATCGTTAATTGGATAATTCCAAGATGCTCCACCATCTATAGATACGTACATTCCTGCATTTTGACTACTAGCAAAAATAATAGCGCTATTGGTTGGATTTATTACTATTTTATTTATCAATGAGTTACTTACATCGGCAAGCAGATTCCACGTAGCTCCGCCATCAACAGATTTATAAATGAGTCCGTTAGTTGATCCAAAATAATACGTATTAGAATCTTGTGGATCTATTGCGACAGAATACACATACAAATTAGAAAAATAATCGCTCAAAGGTGTCCAAGTAGCGCCTCCATCTGTTGTTTTCCATACGCCACCAGTATTAGCTCCTATAATAATATGATTTGGATTGGCAGCGTCAATAGCTATTCCTGTTATTCTTCCTACTCCCGGGTTCCAAGATGTTGTAGCATTCCAAGAATCGGGACCTAATTCTTGCCAGTTATCGGTTAATTGCAATCTATTTGCTGCAGTTGTGTTAAGGTATGCATTAAAATTTTCGAGCGTTTCAATACGTTCGGTAGTAGTTAGCAAATATCCTTCTTCATTCATTAAACGTTTGGCAATATACTCCCATCGTTTAAATTGTTTGTAACCGGAGCCTCTTCCTTTATCTTTATCTGCAAAATAGGCATTGGCTTCTGTTATAATTTCTTCAACCGAATAGGTTCCGGAATCTATCATTTCAAGATAGTGTTGGGAATACATTGAGGAGCAAATAAAAAACAGCCCCACGAATAGTAATTGTAATCTTTTCATCTGTTTAAAAAATTTGTAATTATTTGATTTAAAAGTAAATCCAAATTTTATAAACATCTGGAACCACTTCGCTTTCGCATAAACTCGTTTTAAACATGCCCTTGACGAGAATGATTAAAACAAGTTTAACAAAAGACAACCAAAAGAGATAAAACCCTAATAATTTATTAATTTTTTTAAGATTTTCTTGTTTATCTAATTATTTCCTAAAATAATAGGCAATCCGTTTTTACCGGAGCCAATAACAACTACTTTTGAGTTATTAGACTCAGCAAGTTTCATGGTGGCTTCAATTCCTTTATCTTGTAATATTTTGTCGGTTAAGGATGCACTTAAAATACGGTTTGCATCGGCTTTACCTTGCGCCTCAATACGAACTTTTTCGGCTTCTTTTTGAGCGGTAACCCGTCTAAATTAGTATTCTAATAATTCTTGTTCTTGTTTCAACTTTCTTTCTATAGCTTCTTTAATAGTATCCGGAAGCGTAACATCTCTTACTAACACTTCATTAAGTTGTATAAATTGTTTGTCTAAAATTGCTTTGGTTTCCTCAAAAATTTCTTCTTGAATTGCATCTCTTTTACTAGAATATAATTGCTCGGGAGTATAACGTCCCACCACACTACGTGTCGCACTTCGAATAGCCGGTTTAATAACTCGAGATAAATAATCTTCTCCTTTTTGTTGATGCAATTTACCTAAATCACTATAAATGGGTTGGTACCAAGCAGTTGCATCTAGACTAATCTCAAGACCATTTGAAGAAAGTACTCGCATAGTCTCAAACAATTCTTGTTGTCTAACTTCGTAAACAAAAACTTTGTTCCATGGGGCTACTATATGAAATCCTTCTCCCATTGGGGGCTGATCTACAACAACTCCTTCACCAAAGGTTTTATATAAAACTCCGGCGTGACCGGACGGAATAGTAACGGCAGATTTTGCTATTATAATAATTAAAACAACTAAAATAATGATAATAGGTAATCCTATTTTTGGGAATTTACTGTTTGCATTCATTGGTTTGTAGTTTATTATCTGCAAAATGCAGACAGGTTTATGGTTTAGTTTAAATTAGTCCGTTATATTTTCTAATGAACCACTCGGTTGCAAGTGCTATTGCTATTATTGCTAATAAGAATTTCCAACCTATCAAAGGTACTATTTTTTCTTCAGACTTTTCAATTGATTTAAATCGTTGGTCGGTTAGCAATTGATTCATTAATTCTTCAAATTGATTTTCATAATAAATTTTTCCTTTCGTATAAGACGCTAATTGCTTGAGCTTTGTTACGTCAGGTGACAGAAATTGTTGTTCGACATTGTAGTCTAAAATAGTAAACGTTCCGCTTCTACTTACAGTTTCATCTTTAACACTTACCTTAAAGTTATATTCACCGGCATCAAGGGTACTTAAATCTACTTGAAAAAAATTATTTTTCAATAATAACGGAAAGGCTTTCTTCTCATTCGTATCTTTATTAACTACAGTAATAACAAGCGACGCTTTATTATTAAACACATAATTTTTATCGAAATATTGAGCCGAAAGAAGTATGGGTTGGTTGCTGTAATAAAACGTTTTACTAGTAACCTCTAGCCTACTCTTTCGCTTATTTGAAGCTAAATATTGTACTATTTTTCCTATAAAATCATCAAATGATTGAAAACTTTCTTCCTGTAAATAGGATTGTACTCTCCATTTCCAAATTCCTTCCCCATCAAGAATAGCTTGTCTCACACCGTTAAGTTCGGTTGTGGCTAACAAGGCACTGTTTGATTTATAACCATCGATAACTTGTTCTAAAATAATTTCGTGCGGAACTAAAATTTCGAGTTCTCCAAAACCGGTTTCAAGAGGCGGAAAATTTGAAAACCCAATATCTTCTACTGCAAAAGCACTATAATTGGGCGTTAATAAAGGAGTTACTTCTTCGGTTTGTGTGGTAACTTCTTTAAAAAATGCAGCTTGTTTTTGGTTTAAAAAACGCCATTGTGTTTGCTTTCCTGAAATAATAAAATAATTTTTCTTTAACTTCTTAATAGCATTAAATACATTTAAAAATTTACCTGTAGGTTGGTACAAAAT
>JALWYP010000370.1 GCA_026992695.1 Flavobacteriaceae bacterium | reverse complement strand
GGCTTTTGTGTCGTACACTGTAACATTTGAAGAAATACCAAGTTCTTTTGCAAAATCGAGTGCCATTAATACCCCCGAATAAAAATCTATCGCCACGCGCAATCGCTTACTGCGTTTTATGAGTTGCTTATTTGCCTCGATTGAATCGGTTAATTTTTCGAGCTGAAAAGGGAGCATTACCACTATATTTTTTGTAGAAAAATTGGATATTTTGTTTTCAAGATTAACGCTTTCTGTTAGATTGTCATCATTTATTGCTTCGTTATTGCGTTTTGGAATCTTTAAAATCATCCCTTCTTTTAATCCGTTTTTTGCATAGGGATTAAGTGCTGTTATTTCTTCTTTTGTTAGTCCCAGTTTTACTTTTAGTCTAAAAAATCCTTCTTTGGGTTGTACTTCATAAAATTCAAAATTATCATTTTCGATAGTGGCAGAATCTGTAACCGAATTTTCGGGTACAACAAGCTTCATCCCAATTTTAAGTCCGTTTTTAATTTGTGGATTTTGTGTTTCCAGTTCGGCAATCGAGATTCCGTATTTACGAGCAATGCCGTATTTGGTTTCTTTGGCAATAACGGTATGATAATTTTTTAATGAAGATGAAGTGGTTGAAGCACCTTCGGTTGTTATTTGTGAAGTTGTTTTAGCAATGCTGACCGGAATGCGTAATTTTTCACCTTTTTTAAGCGATTTGCTATACAAATGTTTGTTGTACTTTTTAATATTGTCTATAGTTACATTGTATTTTTGGGCAATGCTAAACAATGTTTCTCTACGACGAACTTTGTGTTTTTTAAATTTTACTTTTTCGGAAGAGTTAATAATATCTTTTGTTGGTATTACAAGGATTGTGGTAACTCCTATTCCGTTTTTAGCATCAGGGTTTAAGGCATAAATTTCTTCGACTGAAATATGGTATTTTTTTGCAATACTAAAGACGGTTTCGCCTTTTTTAACGGTATGGCTTATGTATTGTTGTGCTTGAAGTGATAATGTAAGCAGACCAAAAATAAATAGGATTATTATTTTTTTCATTTAAATAATTGTTTTCAAAAAGGTATATGCAAGGTTTATGCCTAACTGTTTTTGATTTTTCAAATATAGTGATTTTAGTTTCTATTTATATTAAGTTACGGGTAGCTACCTGTTGTTTGCCATCGAGTTTTATTCCCATTCAATGGTTGCCGGAGGCTTTGAACTAATATCATACACTACTCTATTAACGCCTTTTACTTTATTTATTATATTGTTTGATGTTTCTTGTAAAAATTTATAAGGTAAATTTACCCAGTCTGCCGTCATTCCGTCGGTAGATTGTACGGCTCTTAACGCAACCACTTTTTCGTAGGTTCGTTCGTCACCCATTACACCAACACTATTTACCGGCAACAACATTGCTCCTGCTTGCCAAACTTCATTATATAAATTCCATTTTTTAAGTCCGTTTATAAAAATGGCATCTACTTCTTGCAAAATACGTACTTTATCTTGAGTAACATCGCCTAGAATTCTAATGGCTAATCCGGGACCGGGAAAGGGGTGCCTGCCAAGCAATTCAGTATCAATACCCAATTGTTTTCCTACCCTTCGTACTTCGTCTTTAAACAACATACGAAGCGGTTCGACGATTTTCAGTTTCATAAAATCGGGTAATCCCCCAACATTATGATGCGATTTTATAGTAACCGAGGGACCGTTTACCGAAACACTTTCAATTACATCGGGATAAATAGTTCCTTGCGCCAACCAATGTACGTTTTGTATTTTATGTGCTTCATCATCAAACACTTCGATAAAAGTATTGCCAATGGCTTTTCGTTTTTTTTCGGGGTCGCTTAGTCCCTTTAAAACGGAAAGGAAACGCTTAGAGGCATCAACTCCTTTTACATTCAATCCCATATCTTTGTATTGATGCAGTACGTTTTCAAATTCGTTTTTACGCAGCAATCCGTTATTTACAAAAATGCAATATAGGTTTTTACCAATGGCTTTATGAAGCAATACGGCAGCCACTGTGGAATCTACACCGCCGCTTAAACCCAATACTACTTTATCGTTTCCTAATTTGTTTTTTAAATCCTGTTCTGTGGTATCTACAAAAGCAGCAGGTGTCCAAGTTTGTTTTACTTTTGCTATGTTTACTAAAAAATCGAACAGCAATTCTTTTCCGTGTGTTGTGTGGTACACTTCGGGATGAAACTGTATGGCGTAAGTTGGCTCGTTATTAAACTTGTAGGCTGCATTTACAACATCTTCAGTACTGGCGATAAGGGTAGCATTTTTAGGGAGTTGTTTAATGGTGTCACCGTGACTCATCCATACTTGACTACCTTGTGGTATGCCTTTAAACAGTCCCGTTTTATCATAGATTTTTGTAAGGTGTGCTCTTCCGTATTCGCGTGAATTAGAGGCTTCTACGTTACCGCCAAAATTATGGGCAAGGTATTGTGCGCCGTAACAAATTGCCAGAAGGGGTTTGTGCCCTTTTATTTTTGAAAGGTCCGGATGCGGAGCATCTTCTGCTCGCACCGAAAACGGACTTCCGGATAAAATAACTGCTTTATAAGAAGATAAATCTTCAGGGATATGATGATAGGGATAAATTTCGCAATAAATATTTAACTCTCTAACTCGTCTTGCAATAAGTTGTGTGTATTGCGACCCGAAATCTAAAATAAGTACGTTGTTTTGCATAGGCAAAAATAGTATTTTAGATGGAGTTCAGAATAATTTCTTTAGAAAATAATTATTATAATCAAAAATTTATTCTTCAAAATAATCCTTTAATTCTTCACCAAAATAGTGAAGCGCATTTCGTACAGGTAACGGAATTCCTCCCCCGTGAGCGCAAAGCGATCCTTCTTGGAGCGTTGTTAACAAATCGTCAAACAGGGTTTTGTTAATTTTATAATTTTGGGTTAACGCTTTGTTTGTAAGTTCGTGTGCGCGTTTGGTTCCTAAACGGCAAGGAAAACATTTTCCGCAACTTTCGTATTGTGCAAAATCGAAAAGATGCTCGATAAATTTCATTATGGGAAAATCTTGAGGAATACTTACCACCGATGCGTGTCCCAGCAAAAATCCGTTTTGCGAAAAGGATTCAAAATCGAGTGTTAAATCGTTAATTTTTGAAACCGGAATCAAACCTCCTAACGGACCTCCTATTTGAATTGCTTTTATTGGCTCTTTAAACCCTCCTCCTAATTCATTAATAACAACTCGTAGCGGGGTTCCCATTTCTACTTCATAGATTCCCGGATTATTAAAAAAACTGTCGAGCGATACTAATTTTGTTCCTGAAGATTTGTCGGTACCTATGTTTTTCCAAGATTGTCCTCCGTTACTAATTATATAATGCAATGCAGCCAGCGTTTCGACGTTATTTACAATTGTGGGTTTATTAAACAATCCTTTTTGTGCAGGAAAAGGCGGACGAACACGTACTTCGGGACGTTGCCCTTCTATTGAGTTAATAAGTGCTGTTTCTTCACCGCAGATATAAGAACCTTGCGCTCTTATAATTTTAAAATTAAAGCAAAAATTGCTTCCGTTTATGTTGTCTCCTATAAGATTATTCTTTTTTAAATCTGCTATTGCGTCTTCAATAATTTGAGCTGCTTCGGGATATTCGGCACGTATGTATAAAATTCCGTATGAGGCGCCTGTAACATAACCGGCTATTAACATTCCGAACAAAAACGAGTGGGGTTGTTTTTCTAACAAATATCTGTCGGAATAAGCTCCGGGATCTCCTTCGTCTGCATTGCAGATAATAAATTTTACATCACTTTGTGCTTTTCGGCAAAAGTCGAGTTTCATCCCCATAGGAAAGCCGGCTCCTCCTCGTCCTCTTACATTAGAAATTTTAATTTCTTCTAACACGTCTGTCGGTTCTTTTTTTAAGGCATCTAAAAAAGGTTGGTAATATTTTTCAACAGATGTAAAACCTTGAGTAAGTATTTGTTTACCCGAAGCTTTTACGTTGTAATCATCTTGATTGGCTTGCTTGTTATCATTAATGATTTCATCTAAATCATTTATGGCTTGCCCCGAATAGTTTTTGTTGTTATAATGAAAAGCACTATTTTCATGACAACGCCCCAAGCAGGTCATATGACCAATTTCTTCGGCTTTAAACTTGGTTTTTAATGCTTCTGTAACTTGACTTTGCGTACCAGAACAAACGCAAGCGGTTCCGTTACAAACATATACTTTTTTACCTTTGTTTTCGGGTTTTAAAAAATCGTAAAAACTGGCTGTCCCAAATGTGTTCGCTGCTCCAACCAAAAAATCGTTGGCTAATGCTTCCAATTCTTCAGCCGAAGGAGTCCCTTCTTGTTCTGCTTCTTTACCTAGTTTTTCAAAAAGGTTTTCTTGAAGTCCTTTTCTTCCTAATAATTCGCTTAAATTATCTGACATAATACCAAAAATTGTTGATGGAATTGCAAAAACAAATAGTAATATCCAATCGAAAGATTTTATCTTTCTTATTTTTGTTTTGCGGATAGAATAATAAGCAGCTGTAAAACCAATTAGAACGATAA
>JALWYP010000369.1 GCA_026992695.1 Flavobacteriaceae bacterium | reverse complement strand
CTCTATTCGGTTTCAAAAATACACTTTTATTGATTGTAGTACTACTCTTTGGCATTAGTTTTTCGTGTCAAGAAAAAAAAGAAAAACAAAAAGAAGAATCTTCACAACTTATAACAACTCATAGAGTTCCTGCTTCGCAAATTATTACAGGTGCAGAACAAATAAGAGCTTATTTCCCTTTGCTAAAAAATAAAACCATTGGTGTGGTTGCCAACCAAACATCTGTTTTAAAATCGAATACCGTAAAAGTAGAAAACGGAAAAGAGGTATTTATGTTTAAAACCAGGCATTTAGTAGATTTTCTTTTTAAAAAAAATTTAACTATCAAAGCAGTTTTTGCTCCCGAACACGGTTTTAGAGGTAAAGCAGTTGCCGGAGAATTAGTAAAAAACGGA
This sequence comes from Flavobacteriaceae bacterium, assembly GCA_026992695.1. GTDB lineage: Bacteria > Bacteroidota > Bacteroidia > Flavobacteriales > Flavobacteriaceae > Marifrigoribacter. The sequence goes on along the minus strand of JALWYP010000369.1, from coordinate 4,155 downwards.
ATCGATACCAAAACCGGATTGCCTATTGTTTCGCTTTACGGGAAAAATAAAAAACCCACCGCCAAACAGTTAGAAAACATTGAAGTAATGGTTTTTGACATTCAAGATGTAGGCGCACGATTTTATACCTACATTTCGACACTTCATTATGTTATGGAAGCTTGTGCAGAGAATAACATTCCTTTAATCGTATTAGATAGACCCAACCCAAACGGTCATTATATTGATGGTCCAATATTGGAAAAAGAGTTTTCAAGTTTTGTAGGTATGCATCCTGTTCCGGTGGTTCACGGAATGACAATTGGCGAGTATGCACAAATGATAAACGGTGAAGGTTGGTTAAAGAACAAGATGCAATGCGACTTAACCGTAATACCCTTATTAAATTATACGCACAGCACACCTTATTCGTTACCGGTAAAGCCGTCGCCAAATCTACCAAATGATACCGCAATTAACCTTTATCCCAGCTTGTGTTTTTTTGAAGGAACTCCTGTAAGTGTAGGTCGAGGTACCAATATGCAGTTTCAGGTGTTTGGCGCTCCTTTTTTACCCAAAAAATATTTTGATTTTACGTTTACCCCACAACCCAATGATGGTGTTAAATATCCTAAAAATGAAGGAAAAATTTGCTACGGAAAAGATTTAAGAAACGAAAAACGTCTTGAAAAATTAAACTTGGAATGGTTAATTTCGGCTTATAACAACAGTCCGGATAAAGAACGTTTTTTTACGCCGTTTTTTAAGAAACTTGCCGGAACCAAAAAACTTCAAGAACAGATAGAAAAGGGATATACCTATCGAGAAATTAGAAAAACTTGGTTGAAAGATTTAAAAGAATATGAAGGTATGCGAGAGAAGTATTTACTTTATGACTAGATTTTAGTGAATTTTCTGTACGGCTTAGTTGCCTAAGCCGTACAGAAAAAATTATTTTACATCAGCGAACCCAAATAACGTTCGCTATCTAGAGCTGCCATACAGCCTGTTCCTGCAGCAGTAACAGCTTGACGATATTCCTTATCTTGAACGTCTCCACAGGCAAAAACACCGGGAAGATTTGTTTTAGTAGATTTTCCTTTGGTTATTAAATAACCGGTTTCGTCCATATCCAGAACACCTTTAAATAAATCGGTGTTGGGTTTATGACCAATGGCTATAAAAACTCCGGTAACATCTAGTACTTCAGTTTCATTTGTCCGGTTGTTTTTAACCCGAACTCCTTCAACAACTTTCTCGCCGAGTATTTCATCAATTTCTGTGTTAAACATTACTTTTATATTTGGAGTACGATTTACTCTAGCTTGCATTGCCTTAGAAGCCCGCATATAATCTTTACGTACCAATATCGTTACACTTTTACAAATGTTTGCAAGATACGTAGCTTCTTCGGCAGCAGTATCGCCTGCACCAACAACTACCACATCTTGTCCTTTATAAAAAAAACCGTCGCAAGTAGCACAAGCCGAAACACCTCCTCCTATAAGTCGTTGCTCACTGGGAATTCCTAAATATTTAGCCGTTGCTCCGGTAGATACAATTACTGTTTCGGCTTCGATTTGGGTGCTTCCATCTACGGTAATTTTATGAATACCACCTTTTTCTTTACTAAAATCTACGGCAGTTACCATTCCAAAACGTACTTGCGTACCAAAACGCTCAGCTTGTTTCTGTAAATCTGCCATTAATTTATTTCCGTCAACACCATCCGGGTAACCCGGAAAATTATCTACTTCGGTAGTGGTTGTTAACTGTCCTCCAGGCTGCATTCCGGTGTACATTACAGGTTTTAACTCAGCTCTGGCAGCATAAATAGCGGCAGTATATCCGGCAGGACCGGAACCTATGATAAGGCATTTTATTCGTTCTGGACTATCTGACATTTTTATTTTTTTTTTAATTAATTATTCCTTTAAAAATACGTATACAAAAGTAGGTAATTATTATGTATTACTCATCTTGCTAAAATGAATTTTTATGATAGGAAAATAAAGGATATTTATAGGTACGATTTATTAGATTGATGATTTATTTGATTGGGGAATGAGGATTTGGGATTGGTATTCGAGCCTGTCTACGAACAGGTAGATATTCACCTTGTTGAATGAATCGAGAATACCGGAAATGAGGATTTATTCGAATTAGGATTGAGGTATGAGTTGGTGAGTTTATGAGGATTGAAGTTTGATTCTTAATTCTGGACAAACCGGAAACCAAAAACCAGAAACTAGAAACTAGAAACTGCCTACTGAAAACTGCTAACTAAAACCTTACTACCTATTCACACCTTGATTTGACAACCATTTTTGATAGGCTCTGGCGTTTCGGTTGTGTTGTGCCAATGTTTTAGCAAATTTGTGATAGCCAAAATTGGTTACATCTGCGGCAAAATATAAATAGTCGTGTTTTTCATAATTAAGAACTGCATCTATCGAAGAAATATCCGGCATCGTAATGGGACCTGGCGGCAAACCGGCATTCTTATAAGTGTTATAAGGAGAATCTGTTTCTAAATCTTTATAAAGCACTCTCTTTATTTGCTTATTAAAATCTCCACTCGCCAGCTTCACTGCGTAAATAACAGTTGGATCTGCTTGTAAAGGAATTCCTCTTTTTAGTCTGTTAACATATACTCCGGCTACACGTGGTCGTTCGTCAGCCTTAACGGTTTCTTTTTGTACTATGGATGCCAAAGTTATTATTTCTTCGGGAGTAAGTCCGAGTTGTTTTGCCTTTTGAAGTCGATTCTTGTTCCAAAATTTATGATATTCTTTGTTCATTTTCTCTACAAACTTCTTAGGAGAAGTATTCCAATACATTTCGTATGTATTAGGAATAAACATACTTAAAGCCGTTTGTAAGGTAAGATTATATTCAGATAATAGTTTGGGATCTTTAAAAGTTTCTAGAAAAGTCAGACTATCGGGTTCTAATTGCTTAGCGATAGTACCGGCAAGATTTTCAAGACGCTCTTGGTTATTAAACTTTACTTTAACAGGAATATTTCCGGAACGAATCGCATTAATAATTTCGTTGTTATTCATTCCTTTTTTTATTACAAAATGTCCCGATTTAATATGAGAGGAATACTTTTTTTTATGAGCTACTCTTTTAAACGATTCGATATCGTCAATTAACGGATAAACTTCTTCTAAAACATCGGTAAAAGTTGCATCACTTGGTATAAAAATATGGGCTTCAGCATTATTAAAAGAAGTGTTTGGTGCTAATACATTAGCATATACATAGTAAGAAAACACTGCCATAATGACAAGTCCCAGTAATAAAGTGGCGACAATTACTTTTTTTAAATTACTCATAGATTAGTTGGTAAAAATATTCGGTTTTAAATTGGTTTTCGCTAAAAATCCAATCTTTTTTTTCGCCGGTTTTTAAAAATCCTTGTTTTTCAAATAACTTTAAACTTGCAAGGTTATCTGCTGTTATTCCGGCATAGAGTTGATGTAAATCTAAAAAGGTAAAAGAATACTTAATAAGTAGTTTTAGCGCTTCGGTAGCATATCCCTTTTTCTTTTGCTTATCGGAAAAAATTACAATTCCTATTCCGGCTCGGCGGTGTTTCGGATTAAAATCATACAAATCTATAAAACCAACAGGCGATTTTGTTTGACTTTCGCAAATCACTAACCTAAGTTGTTTTACTTGGTAAATATCAAGGTGTGCATTTTCTAAATATTGTTGCAAAACGTATTTAGAATAAGGTGTTTGCGTATGACTAATTTCCCAAAATTTTTCATCGTTTTCAAGAAGATACAAAAACTCTAAATCGGAAGGTTCTAAGGCTCTTAAAAAAACGGTTTCTCCTTGTAATGTTTTCATCTGTTTAAAAATAAGTTTATACTCAATTTATTACCATTCTCCTTTAAATACGAATGTAGCAGGTCCTTCTAAAAAAATATTGGTATAAACACCTCCTTTTTTAATAAAACTAACTTGAAGATCACCTCCACCGGTTTTTATTTCAATAGAATTGGATTGTGTTTTACCCGACTCGAATAAAGCGAGTGCAACGGCAGTAACACCTGTTCCGCAAGATAATGTTTCGGCTTCTACTCCGCGTTCGTACGTACGAACAGCAAACGTATTAGCAGCGAGTTATTATACAAAATTAACATTACTTCCCTACTCTCCGTA
>JALWYP010000368.1 GCA_026992695.1 Flavobacteriaceae bacterium | reverse complement strand
AAAGATTGTTAGATGTTAATCCTTTTAAAAATGGATATTTCTGTTTCAAAGAATTTAAGTTTGACTCAGATAATGATTTTTTTAAGAATGTTATGGTCTTTGCATAATTATGAAAATGGCTGTTTATTTTATAAACGAGAATTTAACTGCTGACGGATATTTTTCTTTTCGTTTTTCTTCTCCTATTTCTTTAGATTCTACTTTTTTACTTTTATCGGTTTGAAATTCTTCAAAAAGTAATTGATATTCTTCATCAGAAATTTTTGTTGTAGGACGCGCAACCACTTCGTGACCTTTAGATTTTAGATATTCTACGGCACGGTCTAGTGAGATATTAAACTCGCGTAATACTTTGTTTATCCTTATTTTTTTTGCTTCAGCCATAAAATGCTTTCTTCTTTTTATTCCTCTTTAATAATTTTGTCTAAAGGTACGTAATCTTTACATTATTCTTCAAACTCTTCTTTTAATATATTTACTACTTCGCGAACAGTTTCTTCTTCTAGGTCTGTTCTTTTAACCAGCTCGTCTACATCGTGTTCTAAAACACTTTTAGCGGTATCTAACCCTATTTTTTCGAATTCTTTAATTACCCATTCTTCTATTTCGTCAGAGAATTCTGAAAGCTCTACATCTTCTTCGGCTCCTTCTCTTAACACATCGATATCATATCCTGTTAACCATCCTGCAAGCCGAATGTTATGTCCTCCTCTTCCAATTGCTTTAGACACTTCTTCGGGTTTAAGAATTACTTCGGCACGTTTGGTTTCTTCATTTAAGCTAATTGACGTTACTCGCGCCGGACTTAATGCTCGAGTGATAAAAAGCTGTGTGTTATTTGTATAATTTATAACATCGATGTTTTCGTTACCTAACTCGCGAACAATTCCGTGAATTCTTGATCCTTTCATTCCAACGCAAGCACCTACGGGGTCTATTCTGTCGTCATAGGAGTCTACGGCAACTTTGGCTTTTTCGCCGGGTATTCTAACTACTTTTTTTACGGTAATTAATCCGTCAAAAACTTCAGGTATTTCCTGTTCAAATAATTTTTCTAAAAACACATTACTTGTACGTGACATTATTATTGAAGGTTTATTACCCTTGAGCTCTACACTTTCTATAACGCCTCTTACGTTGTCTCCTTTTCTAAAAAAGTCTGAAGGAATTTGTTTGTCTTTAGGAAGAATTATCTCGTTGCCTTCATCGTCTAAAAGAATGATGGCTCTATGGCGAATATGATGTACTTCGGCAGTAAAAATTTCGCCTTCTAGGTCTTTAAATTGTTTGTAAATATTGGTGTTGTCATGCTCATGAATTTTTGAAATTAAATTTTGGCGTAACGACAATATGGCTCTTCGCCCTAAGTCAACCAGTTTAACTTCTTCCGAAACATCTTCGCCAATTTCAAAATCGGGTTCTATTTTTTGAGCTTCGGTTAATGAAATTTCTTCATTAGGATCTTCTACTTCGCCATCTGCAACAACCACACGGTTTCTCCAAATCTCTAAATCGCCTTTATCGGGGTTTATAATAATGTCAAAATTATCATCACTTCCGTATTTCTTTTTTAAAGCATTTCTAAAAACGTCTTCGAGTATTGCCATAAGCGTTACTCTGTCGATAAGTTTATCGTCTTTGAATTCTGAAAAAGATTCAATTAACGCTAAATTTTCCATATCATTAATTTAATTAAAATGTTATTTTAACTGTTGCTTCTTCAATTTCTGAATAAGGCACTACAGCTTGTTTTTCTACTGTTATTTTTCCTTTCCCCACCGGTTTGGGTTCGCGTGTTTTCCAATGTAACTCACATTCTTTCTCTGACGCATTAACCAGTGTTCCTTCAATTTTTTTTCCTTCTTTGGTTTTAACACACAACTTTCTTCCAATATTTTTTTTGTATTGCCGTGCTAAAAACAAAGGTTGTGCTATACCTGCTGAACTCACTTCTAACGAAAAATCATTTTCTTCTCTATCTAGGTTGTGCTCAATAGCCCTACTCACTGCAATACAATCCTTTACAGTAACTCCTTTATCTCCATCTATAATAATTCTTATTTGATTAGCCGGTGTAATATCCATATCAATTAAGAACAAAGAGGGGTTATTCTCTAATGCTTTTTCTAAAAGCTCGGTAACTTTTTTATGCATCCGTTTTAGGCTATAAAAAGAGGGGACTCTCTGTCCCCTCCCTTTGTTACGCTTCATTTTTCGGTTGCAAATATACTACATTTTTATTGTTGTGCCAAATAAACTTAACTAGAAATAACGTAGGTTTCTTCAGTTAAATAATAATATTTTGCTTAAAACTCTTGATTTCAACCATTTGATTATTAATAGTTTAAAAATAAATTATTTTATTTACAAAAACAACAATAACGATAAGGGAGTAAACGCACTTATTTGAGAATGACAAATATCATCTTGAAATAATAAAAAAAAATGTAACTTTACAGAGTCTTTTAAAAACATTTATATGAAAAAAATATTAGTCCCTACCGATTTTTCTGAGCAAGCTGAAAACGCGCTCAAAGTAGCTGTTCAACTAGCAAAAAAGCATGACGCAAAACTATTTATACTTCACACTTTAGATATTCCGTTACATCTAGCTAATACAAGTGATGGTAGCGGACTTCCTGAATCTGTGTTTTTTATGAAATTAACTGAAAAACGCTTTTCGGATTTAATGAATAAACCTTACCTTAAAGATATTCCCGTTAATGAAATAGTAGGTCATAACGAGGTTTATGAAGATATTGCTCAAGCCTCTAACAAAAATGACGTCGATTTAATCGTTATGGGGTCTCATGGAGCTAGCGGTTTTAAAGAAATGTTTATAGGCAGTAACGCCGAAAAAGTAGTGAGAACATGCAAAAAACCTGTTTTAATCATTAAAAATTCACTCGAAGATTTTAATCCTAAAAGCTTTGTATACGCTACTGATTTTGAAGAAGACGGACAAATAGCCTTTAATAAAGCTCAAAAGTTTGCCAAAGATATTGGTGCAAAACTAAACCTGCTTTATGTAAATACTCCCGGTAATTTTAATACCTCTTCTCAAATTCTTGACAAAAAGAGAAAATTTACTAAAGGTTTAAGCGAAGAAGATTATTCTTTTACCATTTATAACGATCTCACAGTAGAAAAGGGTATTTTACAATTTGCTAATGACGCTGAGGCGGATATTATTGGTATGGGTACCCACGGAAGAAAAGGTGTTTCGCACTTTTTTAATGGCAGTATTAGTGAAGATTTGGTTAACCATACAAATATGCCTATTGTAACTTTTAAAATTTAGAAAAAAGAGGACACTCATTAACCTAATTTTGTGTGTTTTTAAAAAACTTATCCTCACAGGTTTTCCTTATAGAAAGTAATACAACCTGTGGGGTTCTTTTTGTTTGTGAATCAAGTACTGTGGCTTGTAATCAAGGTAATAGAAATTTTAGACTTAATAAAAAATGCTTTAAAATTTAACCCCCTTTTTCATAAATTAAGTTACTTCACTAATAACCAAGACAAGGGAAACGGAACCGGTAAAATCACAACAACCAAACTATCTTTTGAATAAACCAAGCATTACCTTTTTACAAAAACAAAATACTGTTCAAATCCATAAACCAAACAAGACAAGGGAAACGGCACCGGTTTAAAAATTTATATTAATAATTTACAAATTTTTAAACCGGTGCCACCTACCAATACGTAGGCTACTAAATCAATTATATACTGTTAAAAACCAAAAAACCCCAATTCAAATTCATGAATTAGGGTTCATTTACGTTGGCCTACTAGGGCTCGAACCTAGACTCTTCTGGACCAAAACCAGACGTGTTGCCAGTTACACCATAGGCCAATACTCTAAAGTGGGTGCAAATTTAAAACAAACTTTGGCTTGAACAAACTTTTTCTGTAAAAACATGATGTAGCGATGCCAAATCACTATTATTTCTTACCTCATCACAACAAAAACCTTAAAATATTGTTAGGATATTTTTAATACTTTGCTAAACTATTTATTAGTAAATTCGCACCAATTAATTAGTTTTATCATATGGCATCTATTAATTTTAAAAAATGGAACATTATTATTGGCTGGGCAGTTTTTGCCATTGCACTAATTACCTATTGGCTTACAGTAGAACCTACAGCCAGTTTTTGGGATGCAGGCGAGTACATTACAACCTCTAGTAATCTAGAAGTAGGTCACCCGCCGGGAGCTCCGCTCTATCAATTACTGGGTGCATTTTTCTCGATTTTTGCATTAAACGCAAGCAAAATCGCTGTAACCATTAACCTAATGTCGGTTTTTGCAAGTGCTTTTACCATCTTATTTATGTACTGGTCGCTTAGTTATTTACTACGTAAAATAGTTTCTAAACACCACAAAATTGAAGGAAGTTATGCAATTGCAATTTTAGGAAGTGCTGCCATTGGTGCTTTAACATTTGCGTTTACCGATAGTTTTTGGTTTAATGCCGTAGAAGCCGAAGTATATGCTTCAGCCGCTTTTATAATGTCATTATTATTTTACCTTGCTTTACGATGGGAACAAGAT
>JALWYP010000367.1 GCA_026992695.1 Flavobacteriaceae bacterium | reverse complement strand
CTCATAAACACCTGAAATGATTTTACCAACCACTAGCTTATCAGTCATTGGCTTTCCTCAATACCTTGGGCTCAACAGTGACAGAGCTTTCACCATCACTGACCATGACTTCACCATCTTGAATCATATATTGTAGGTGCATATTGCGTTTGGACATTTGACTCATCCCCATAGCAGCTTCATCGGGCACACAATAAATGCTCAAGTGGTCAAAACGGGTAAGTTTATTTTTGATTTGTTTTCGGGATGATAAAAGGTGCGTTTTAATTGCTCTTTAGTTAAACTTCGTAACATTTTTGCCCACCTATAATGCAAGCCTTTTAAAATACTCAAGGAATAAGATACATCGTTGTCTTTCGCATCTAAGAGTTCTGCCCATTTGTCTTCAAAATAAGGTTTTATAGTGGGAGTTTCTTCAGTTATTGCAAGTTTAAAACGTATGTAGCTATTTATATGGCTATCGGCACAATGGTGGATTACCTGTTTAACCGTCCAACCATTGGGTCGGTATTTCCAGTTTAATGCGTCTTTAGAGATATGGGTTATTTCTTTTTCAAGGCTTGCAGGAAATGTTTCTATGTCTTTTATCCAATTTTCGATTGTGGATTTAGAAGGGTTTTTATTAATAACATATTCTCCTATAGGAAATTTTAGTTTTTCAATATCCATATTAAGGTTCGGTTTGTTTAAAATTATTCGCCGGTAAAACGGGGGTCAGTTTCCATAACGTGACCGCAATTATCACAAGTACGTAATTTTTCTGAATTATAAAATTGTTTAAAATGCGGTAAAAAATCTTTTTCTACGTCTAGTAATGTAAAGTAAACCTCATGTAATTTATGGTTACATTTATCGCAATACCAGAGCAAACCGTCTTTGTAGTCGGTTCCTTTTCTCACTCTCTCAACGACCAGTCCTACAGAGTTTTCTTCTCTTCCCGGAGAATGTGGTGTTTTAGCCGGAAGCAAAAACATATCGCCCGGACCTAAGTGCATTACTTTTTTTTCGCCGTTTTCTTGAATAGTAACTTTTGCATTTCCTTCAAGTTGATAAAAAAGTTCTTCCGTTTCGTTATAATGGTAATCTTTTCTAGCGTTTGGTCCGCCAACAATCATAACGATGTAGTCTTGGGATTGCGTGTAGAGGTTTTTATTTGCAACCGGAGGTTTTAATAAATCTCGGTTTTCATCAATCCATTTTTGAAGATTAAAAGGTTTTAAAATAGCCATGCCGTATTTTTATTTTTTGTAAAAATACGGCAAAAAGGTTAATTTAAAAAGTAGGAGTAAGGTTTACTTTCTATAAAAGAGTTGCGTAAAGTAATACTGTCCTTTGTTGTTTTTTAGTATTCCGAAACCGGAGTAGTTATAAGGACCCTCAATAATATTTCTATGAGAGGTGCTGTTTAACCATGCATTTACTAATTCTTCAGCGTTGGTGTAACCATAGGCAACATTTTCACCCACAGTTTCGGCACCACGATCCTTTAATGCTTTAGAACGAACACCAAAATTGTCATGGCTTATTTTTTCTTTATTAATCATGTATTTAGTATGCTCTACCGAATAAGCAGAAGCATATTGCCTGTCTCTTTTTAATGTTTCAAGACCAATGGATGTTCTGTGTTGATTAACTAAATCCAATACTTGATCTGCAAAAACCCAGTCGGTTTCTTGAGCAAGATTAAGATCAATAGCGTAGTTTGCTTCTTCGGTTGTAGGCACATCGTCTTTTGAACAAGACGTAACTAGGGTAAAAAATACCATAGCCAGTAGGCTGGTTTTCATAAGTTTCATAATGCGGGGACATCAAATTTGGGGCATGATGTTGAGTCAAATGTAAGAAAAAAATTATAAAAAACAACACTTAATCGGATTTTTTGTGCTTTTCATCGAATAAATAAAGTTTTATTGACAATTTTCTTACGTTTAAAAAATCCGCGAAAGCCAAGAAAATAAAGGTATTTATACTATATTAGCAGTCTTCAAAAAAAAACTTAAGAATGAACAAAATTTTAACACTTTTTCTGGTAATAATTAGCATAATTGGTTGTAAAAACAACAATCAGTCTGTTGAAAAAACACCAAAACTAGATGTAGAAGCATCTAAAAAAGATAAAAACATGCCAGCTTTTGGAATTGTAATTCATGGAGGAGCCGGAACTATAAGGAGAAAAAATATGTCCGATTCGCTTGAAAAAGCCTATCGATTAAAACTTGAAGAAGCTATTAGCGTAGGACACACCGTTTTATCAAACGGAGGAACTGCTCTTGAAGCCGTTACTAAAACCATTAATGTATTGGAAGATTCACCGCTTTTTAACGCCGGAAAAGGGGCTGTATTTACACACGATGAAACCAACGAGTTAGATGCATCTATTATGGATGGCGCTACCCTAAATGCCGGAGCGGTAGCAGGAGTAACCAAAATTAAAAATCCTATTAATTTGGCATTATCTGTAATGAATGATTCCCCTCATGTGATGCTTTATGGAAAAGGAGCCGAGGAGTTTGCAAAATTGCAAGGATTTAAGTGGGTAGATACTTCCTATTTTTATACCAAAAGAAGATTTAAGTCTATAAAAAAGGCAAAGCGAAAAGAAAAGAAGAAAAGAAGAAAAGAGAAACTAACTTTTCAAGATTTCGATAATTTTCAAGATCCATTTTTTAACGATACTAAATTTGGAACGGTAGGTTGTGTGGCGTTAGACAAAAATGGAAATCTAGCTGCCGGAACTTCAACCGGAGGAATGACCAATAAACGATGGAACCGAATAGGAGATTCTCCTGTTATCGGAGCCGGAACCTATGCAAATAATAAAACCTGTGCAATTTCGTGTACAGGTTGGGGAGAATATTTTATTAGAGGTGTTGTTGCGCACGATATTTCGGCTATGATGGAATATAAAGGAGTTACTCTAGAAGATGCTGCAAAAGAGGTAATACAAAATAAATTAACTAAAATGGGTGGTACGGGAGGTATTATAGCAATTGATAAAGACGGAAATATTGCAATGGAGTTTAATACAGCAGGAATGTACCGTGCAACAATGAACGCAAAAGGAGAATTAAATATAGCTATCTTTGGAAAAGATAAATAACTAAGTTTTTATCTGTTTAAAAGTTTATGCTCATTTCGAAACACTTTTATAAAAATAATTAAAATTGAAATAAAAAGAAGAAATGTAGCGCCGGCTAAAAACCACAAATAATTAGGAAAAGTACTATTTGCTAACCAAGTACTTATCCCTTTATAAAAAAGAATTGCTTCGGTTAGTAAAAACGAAGAAATAAAAAATAATAACACTTTTAAATTAATAGATATAAAGTTGTAATAAATTAAGAATAGAATCAAGCCAATACTTATAACGCCAATAAATATCCAATGTAAATACCCTATAATTAAAGGTTTGTTGTTAAAAACGAAAACACTAAACACAGGAAAAGCGCCTATAAATTGAAGCAATAGTTTTATAAACAAAAACACCAGAACTGTAATTAGTAAAAATTTTTCAACAGATTTTAAAGTAGAATAATATTTTTTTTGTTTTAAACAAGTTGTGAAAAGAACCCCTACTGCTACTAATTGAAGTCCCCCGCCCAACAACGCGATGTAATTATATATAGACGGAAGCTTCATCCATAAAAGAGATAATACAAATGTAAAAACTACTCCTACCAAAAAAGAATAGTAAAAAAGAGTATAAAATCTTTTTGAAAAGGTTCTGTTTTCTTCTTCTAAAATTTTAAAAAAAATCCCGAATAAGGCAATAATAAACCAACCATTGTATTGAAAATGTAAGAAAAAATAAATAGCATTTCGATACCACGGTGAAGCACTTCCTAATTTTATCATAATATAACCTAAAGCCCACGGTCCAAGACTCGAAATCACCATAAACCAAAGCGATAGCCTTATGAGTTTATACGAAAACAGTTGTTTTTGCTCGGTGGAGGTATGTTTAATGAACATGGCAAAAAAACCATAGGATGCAAATAAAAACAACGTAGAAAAAATAATTGAAAACAAAGCATAACCGGAAAAAGGAAAAGTAATCATCATTCCTATTATCGTTATTTGGGTAAAAACAAATAGCAATCGGGCTTGTTTTGAAATGGGTTTATTTTTTAAAAAGAGATAATAAATAAGTGTTGTTAAAGCAGTATATACCCACCCAAGAAGTGCAACATGCGAATGCGAATGAAGGACAAATTTATAATTAAAAGTAAAATTACTAACAGGAAAAAATCGTAAAATGCTTCCTGCAAATGCAATAAGTAAAAAATAGGAAAAAGCAAACTTTAATGCAATATGATATTCGGGTTTTAAAAGTTTTTTAGAATCCATGCTTTTTAAAAAGAATAACGCAACGAACCAATTAGGTTGGTTCCCGGTGCTGCGATTCCACTTGCGTAGGGGCGGTACAATTGGTTAGTAATGTTTTCTAAACTAGCAGTAAATTGCAATGCTTTAGAAAGTTGGTATTGTCCTGTAATATTAAGTGTGTACCAAGAAGGAGAATACGGATTACCATCTTTGTCTTTTAAATATAGAAAAGGTTTTGCTATTTCGCTAGGAGCCATATCCTCAAAGTCATGAGTGCCATTGTAATTTACAAAAGCATCTAATTTTAGTTTATCTTTTTTCCAGATAAGGTGAGCGTTTGCAAAAGCCGGGGCAACATGTCTAACCGGCACTTTTTCGCCATTTTCTTCCTTTTGTAATCCATCGGCTACGCTATATTGTCCGGTGAAATTAAGATTTTTAGTTAGAAGAATATCAAACCCCAATTCAAACCCTTGAATAGATGCGCTTCCTAAATTTTGTATGGCTTGAACCGTACTGGGCTCGCCTTGGTAATCTATAATTGTTTGTCCGTCAAGCGAAAAATTTCTTCTTACAAGTGCATCTTTTAAGTGTGTTAAATAAGTGGTAAAATTAAGTTTAACTTTTTCTTCAAAATTTAAAAGTAAGCCTACTTCTCCGTTATAAGCATATTCGGGTTTTAGGTTTGGGTTAGGAACAACTACAGCACCCGGCTCGCTGTCAAAGATTTTGCCAACATCATCGATATTAGGAGCTCTAAACGCTGTTGAAAAATTAACCTTCCAGCCTAGGGTTTTGCTAGGTTGCCAAGATAATCCGGCACTTCCTGTTAGTGCTCCGGTGTTTATATCGGCTTCTGAAAAAGGAAAATCATAAAAGGGTGTGTTTAGATTAGCTTGTAAAATAACATGATTGTATCTAACTCCGGTTTGAAAGGTAGCCTTTTCTGAAAAACGCCATAAAAAATTAGTGTACACTGCCATCGATTGCCAAGATGAATTATCCGGATATCTGGAAGCATCGGGCTGCGAATCATGTGTTATTACATTTGTTTTACTGCCTTCAGAGTTTACTTTATTATAAACATATTCAAAGCCATAAAAGAGTTTGTTATGATGTATTTTTTTTGTAAAATCTAAAGCGGTTGTATAAGCGTTTACTTCTTCGTTGCTTTTATATAAAATAGCTTCTCCAAAATTTCGATCGTTTCTACTTTCATTAAAACGTTGGTACGATAATGTAAGCAATCCTTTGTCGTACCAATTCTTACCCGAATGAGCAACCTGGAGGTTTCCACTCACCCATTTTTGTGGACCATAATACCATTCGGCACTTATAAAATCACCGTCTTTTTTTCTAATAAGTCTGTCGTATCTGGGTATGTCGCTGGTAGTGGTGTAAAATAAACCAAGATTAAAATCCCAGTTTTCATTAGGGATGTAACGTATTTTTTGCATTAAATTTAACTGACTGTAACCTGTATAAATTTGTTTTCTTGGATTGGGGTTAGTAACAACCTGATCGTTTCCTATATTAGGAATCACATATTGAGTCCTTAAATAGTCTTTGGGTCCGTTTTTACCCATCGTTAAATCATCAAAGTCGCTAAAGCTAATACTGGACATAAATGCCCATTGTTTTTTTCCAAAATTAATATCCAGATGACCCGTTTTTTCAAGATTAGCCGAAGAAAATCTTCCTACCATCGAGCCGGAAAGTTCGGTTTTTTCCGAATTTGAAAGCTTAGGTTTTTTGGTATAAAAATTTATTACACCACCAATGGCATCGCTACCGTAAATAATAGATCCGGGACCCAAAATTACTTCGGTATGTTCTACGGTAAAGGGATCTATTGAAATAATGTTTTGAACATTTCCGCCCCTAAAAATTGCTGTGTTAAATCTAATTCCGTCAACTGCGATGAGTAATCTGTTAGTCGCAAATCCACGAATCATAGGGCTTCCGCCTCCTAGCTGACTTTTTTGCACATATACTTGTCCTGTGCTTTCTAACAAATCGGCTGCTGTTTGGGGATTAGAAAAAATTATATCCTTACTCGAAATACTTACAATTTTTTGTGCGATGTCTTTTTTATGTTGCCCGAATTTTGATGCAGATAGTACTACCTCCTCTAATGCATTGGTGTTGATGGGTAGATAGACCTTTAAGTGAAACGTAACAATCTCTTTTTTTGTATGTGAAATTGTTTGATGCGAAATGTGTTGAAAAAAAATAAGTTCCCCGTCTTTAAAGGCAGAAATATCTGCTTCTCCATTTATGTCAGTGACAGTGGTAATGTTTTTAGCTTTGTTATAAATAGCTACTCCTGCGAGAGGATAATCGCTGGTTTCTTCGTAAACCGTAATTTTTTGTGAAAATATAGATATGCTACAAAAAAACAAGACAATTAAAGCAAATAAAGCTTTCATATAGTAATGATTATCGGAATATTTGGACAAGTACATCTACAGATTTCGGTTTTTTAAAACCTTGCAAATGTAATTGATAATAACTTAGCAATAAAGTAAGTATTTCCAATCGAACTTTTCCGGTTAGTTTTATGTGCTCTGTTGCATCAAAATTTATGCCGAAGAAGGTTTTAAAATAGGTTATTTTTTCTCCCGAAACACAGTAAGTATTGGTGCTGTTTTCTTGAAAATTTCCTTCCAGAATGTTAAAGTATTGATTGTTAGTTTTATCTAATTTTGGGTAAAAGCCCAGATAAGCCGAAAGTTTTAATAAAAAAAGAATATGAAAATTGGCAAAGTGGTTATGTGTGTCTAACCAAACAAATGAATGGGAAAGAAAAGCAAACAAATCTGTATTTTTTTCTTCTTCCTGAATAACAGTTTTTAAAATTTCAGACAAAAATAGAGCCAGTGTACTTTTTGTAACTTGTGTTTGAAGTGTTTGATAAGGGACACTAATTTTTACTTCTTTTATACGTTCAAGAGTTCCTTTGTTTTTATGTATTGCTACTATTTCTAATTGGGTTAGGGGTTGAAAATAAGAAGCTCTTAGCTTTCCTTTCCTGCTTTTTAAAACTCCTTTAAGCATATATTTTTTGAGACCGTAGTCTCTCGTGTAGCAAGTAACAATAAGATCTGCTTCACCATATTTTATACTCGAAAAAACAATAGCTTGGGTGGTAACTGTCATTACCTTACAATCATTATTTTGGTTACTTTGGTTTCTAATAAATCTTCGGTTGAAACCAAAACCAAATACACACCCGAAGCTACTTTGTATTTTCCAAAAGCGGTCGTGTCCCAGAGTACACTTCCTCCTTCCGATGTGGTTTCAAAAACAAGACTTCCGGTAATATCGGTTATTTTTACATTGGCATTTTCGGTAAGTCCATCTATGGTTACATTACCGGTAAATCCGGGTCGTACCGGATTTGGAAAGGCATATACATTGCTTAAATCGTCTCTTGGAGCGGTAGCCGTACCTTTATAGGCAACCAGTCCGTTTTTTGTAGCAAAATAAACAACACCACTTAAATCGTCTATTGCAACGGCTTGCACATTATTTGATGGTAACGGTGAATTATCCTTAGTAAAATGGTGTAGGGTTTCTTGACCATTTGAGGTAAAATGAAAAACTCCTGATGAAGCCGTAGCTATCCATTTATTATTTGATCCATCTATTTGAATATCGGAAATAGATTGTTCAAATAATAATTCTTGTCCGGCACCCACGCCCGTATCATTAATAATAATAGGTTTTACTTGTGTGTTTGCACCATCTTCAAAAAAACCGGAAACATTGTATAAAACCCGAAGTCCTTTTAAGGTTCCTATAAAAAGTGTATTGTTTTTATCAAAAGTTAGCGATTTAATAGCTTTTGAAGGTAAATTCCCAGATTCGGTGTCAATTAGATTAAATTTATCCTCGTTGGGATTATATCCAATTAATCCGTTTCTTAAAGCACCAAAAAAAACATAACCTTCTCTACTGGTAGCTAAATCTGTAAAAGCAATTTCGTTTTCTCCATCAATAATACTTGAAACATCAAAAGACTGAAATTGTCCGCCGGGACTCATTTTTATCAGTGCATCATTGGTTAGTGCTTGAGCTGTCCATAGATTACCTTGTCTATCGTAATCCAATCCAAAAATCCTAATTCCAATAGCTGGGTTTCCTTGAGGAATTTCCATTATTGTATTGGTTTCGTTAAAAAGAATACTTGGGGCTTGGTCTTCAATTTTAAGTAGCCCTTTTAAAAATGAAGTCATATATACTTCATTGGGATTATCGGGGTTTATTTGAATTCTTACCAGATCGTTAGCATCAAAAAGCTCTTCGTAAGGAATATTTGTCCATATACTATCTTTGAGATTACTTACCCCTACTTTGGTTAATGGGTATGGATTGTATGAAACAGTTACATCACCATAGGCAACCCAAAGTTGCCCTGGAGAAGCTTCTAAAGTAAAAGGATGATTGTTAATGGGACCATCGGGTACTACTTGCTGTGCTTGATTGCTTCCAAAAGGAACAATTAGTAAACCGTCTTTTGTGGTTCCTAAATATTGGTTATTATTAAAAGCAAAACCAGACTGTAACTGAAGCGTAAAACCCGAAACAGCATTGGATGTTGATGCGAGTAATTGGTAATTTTCGTTATAGGTGTTAATCGTTGTTTCGGTAGTAATAGTGAGTAGGTTGTTAGTAGATTGAAAATCGATAATGTTTTCATTGTAACTATCTATTTGAGTAACATTACCTAAATCATTTACTGTATAAATTTTATTGTTATTTGCAGCGGCATATAATTTATCTCCTACTAATTGAATGCCTCTAAACCCAATTCCGATAAGCGTTGTCCAATTTGCGAAGTCTACCAAATTAGTGTTTTCTACTTCTGCTCTTTTAATTCCGTCTAATCTTGTGGCAGCATAAATATATGGCGGTTTAACGGTAGTTTTTAGTACATCTATCT
The DNA here is from genome assembly GCA_026992695.1 of Flavobacteriaceae bacterium. Classification (GTDB taxonomy): domain Bacteria; phylum Bacteroidota; class Bacteroidia; order Flavobacteriales; family Flavobacteriaceae; genus Marifrigoribacter. Next base: position 5,737 of record JALWYP010000367.1, on the reverse strand, counting down.
GTGCGCCGTTAGATCCTATAAAATAGGTGTCGCCAAACTCTAAGGTAGCTAAATCATAAACCGAGATTCCGTATTCTGCAGCAATGTAAAGTAAATCATTATACTCATTAAAATGATTAATGCGTTTTTTATTAGGAGGAATAGTTGGCTTTTCAAGAATATCTACAACTTGAAGTACATTTTCTTCATCATCTCTAATAATTTCAAACAAACCATTTTCGTGCCCTATTATTAGAAGCCGGTTGTTTTCACTGTAATGAATACTCGTTATTTCTTCACCGGAAAGTCCGTTTATGGTAGAAATAGTGTTAATTTCTTGTGTGCTTAAATCGTAAGTAAAAATAGCATTTTCAGAAGCAACATAGATTTTGTCATTTCCTTGGGTAATATCTTTAATAGAAACATAAGAGAAATATCCTATCCACGAAGACTCAAAATTTTGTGAATAACAACTTATAGAAATAATAAGTGCAAAGAAAAAAGTGGCAAATCCTTTCATTAATTTGTTATTGTGGTTAATCTATTAACACGCTAAAATAGTTTTTATTGCCAAATATGAATACAAAAAAGGTTGCTTTTTTTAAGCAACCTTTTAGAAAATAAATTTTTACAAAAAATTATACGACTCCTTGTGCAAGCATTGCGTCTGCAATTTTTACAAACCCGGCAATATTGGCTCCTTTTACGTAGTCTACATATCCATCGCCATCTTTGCCATATTTTAAGCAAGCAGCGTGTATGTTGTTCATTATAGCGTGTAATTTTTGATCTACTTCTTCTGCTGTCCAACTTAATCTGAGTGAGTTTTGAGACATTTCTAATCCAGAAGTAGCTACTCCTCCTGCATTAGATGCTTTTCCGGGAGAGAATAATATTTTGTTGTTTTGAAAAACTTCAATAGCTTCGGGAGTACAAGGCATATTAGCACCTTCTCCTACACAAAAACAACCGTTGTTAACAAGATTTTTAGCCTCTTCTTTGTTAAGTTCATTTTGCGTTGCACAAGGCAATGCAATGTCGCAAGGTGTTCCCCAAGGTCGTTCTCCTTCAAAATAACGAGCAGAAGGATATTTGGTTACATATTCTTTTATTCTTCCTCGTTTTACATTTTTTAAATTCATTACAAAGGCTAACTTTTCTTGGTCAATACCATCTTGATCATAGATGTAACCAGAAGAGTCGGATAGGGTTACTACCTTTCCTCCTAGTTGTGTTGCTTTTTCGGTAGCATATTGGGCTACATTCCCCGAACCGGAAACTACCACGGTTTTACCTTCAAAGCTTTCACCTCTGGTAGCTAACATATTTTGCGCAAAATAGACATTTCCGTATCCGGTTGCTTCGGGACGAATAAGTGATCCGCCGTACGAAAGTGCCTTTCCGGTTAGTACTCCTGTAAATTCATTTCGTAAGCGCTTGTATTGTCCAAAAAGGTAACCAATTTCTCTTCCTCCTACACCAATATCACCGGCAGGAACATCGGTATCGGCACCAATGTGTTTGGATAATTCGGTCATAAAGCTTTGGCAAAAACGCATTACTTCAGCATCGCTTTTTCCTTTTGGATTAAAGTTTGAACCACCTTTTCCGCCACCCATTGGTAGTGTGGTTAAACTGTTTTTAAAAACCTGTTCAAAACCTAAAAATTTTAAAATACTTAGGTTTACAGTTGGGTGAAACCGAAGCCCACCTTTGTAAGGACCAATTGCCGAGTTAAACTGTACTCGGTATCCTTTGTTTATTTGGATTTCACCGGAATCGTCTGTCCACGGGACACGAAACATAATTACTCTTTCCGGTTCTGCCATACGCTCGAGAAGTTTTTTGTTTTGATACTTCTCATTTTGTTCGATAAACGGAATAACTGTTTCTGCTACTTCGGTTACTGCTTGAATAAATTCAGGCTCGTTGGGGTTCATCTTTTCAACTGAAGCAATGAACGTTTTTATACTTTCTTTCATTGAAAAATAATTTACTGAAAAAGTTTTCGTTATTTAAGAGTGCAAATATAACTCTATATCTAAAAACAAGGGGGTTAATTTTCAGAAAAACATAAAATTCACTTTAAAATTTCCTTGTTTAATTAGTTTTTATATATTTGTTACGTCTCAATCTAAACCTAAAATATGATGAATACCAGAATATGGCTATTGGTATTGTTCTTTTTTGTCTTTTCAAAACAGGATATTTCTGCGCAATTTGGCTTCTCTCACGAGATAGGCTTTATTACCGGACCGCTTGCAATGTATTCGGATTTTGGTCAACGAAATAACTTTGATACCAATGCCGGAAACACAACAATTGGTTTTGGTTTAATACATTACATTAACTTTTCTTACAGGGCAGATTGTAATTGCTATACAAAAGACACCTATTTTAATGATCATTTTAAAATTAGAAACGAAATAGATTATTACAAGGTAAAATTAGAACATTTTGGTCGTTGGGTAGAGCCACAAGAAACCGGTTTATTTGCTGATCAATTGCGCGCAATGAAAGGATTGACTCGTGTGTTTGATATAGGATCGCAATTAGAATATTTTCCGTTAAGCATTAGGGATTTTGCTGCTGGTGCATATAAAATTGCTCCTTTTGGAAGTTTTGGAGTTCACTGGGTAAGTTATGACCCTGAGGTTTATTCAGAATTAGGACCGTTAAATACACCTGCTACAACACCTATCAAGTATTTAAATGCGTTTCAGCAAGAAGGTGCTTCTACTTGGTCTGTTGTTATGAGTGTAGGAATACGCTACAAATTAACTCCTTTAAGCGACTTGATGCTAGATAGTCGCTGGCAATACTATTTTTCTAATTGGGTAGATGGTTTAAACCCTTCTTTAGAAAATAACGGAAGTGTACCCGTACCCGAAAATAAAGCCAATGATTGGATATACTGGATAAACGTTGGTTATATTTATTATTTAGATTAATCTTCTGTTTAAGGTTGAAGACGTAATATTACGATTACAACTTAATACTTCATCGAATAGACTAATAATTCTCTCCGTATTCTTTTTGATAAATCTGGATAATTATAAAAAACAGACTAATTAGTAGCGGTCCAAAAATAAGCCCAATAAATCCGAATAAAGGAACCCCGATTATAACGCCTATTAGTGTAATTAGAGGATGTACTCCATCTAGTTTTTTAAGTACCAATAATCGAATAAGATTATCAGTAGATCCTACTATAATAAACCCATAAAGTAAAATACCCCACGCTTGAAATTGGTTTCCTGTTGATAAGCTAATAAAGAAAACAGGTAAGATGCCAATGAGAGTTCCTACAAACGGAATCATAGATCCTATGGTTACAATTACAAACCAGAAAAACGGATTTTCTATTCCGAAGATAAGAAAACCAACGAGAGCCACCACTCCTTGAGCTATAGCAACTAATGGAATTCCCAATGCATTTGATCTCACCATTTTTACACCTTCATCGCCTATTATTTTCATACTTTCTTTACTAAATGGAGTAAATTTTTCTAATGTGGTTTTTAATCCTTTTGGAGAAACAAACATATAGAAAAGCATAAAGTACATAATGGCAACAGCAATAAAAATGGTAAAGGTATTTCCGGCAATATTTTGTAGATTTTGAGTTAACCAACCCGAAACAGCCGAGACGTCTATTTTTGAAGCCAAATCATAACCCCATTTTTGTTCTAGTATATTGGTTTGCTCTTTAAAGGCTGTTATAAAACGTTCAGAATTTTGTACAACTTGGCTTACTTTGCTTCCCAACATAGCAATAATGCCGCTTACAGGCAATAAGATTCCTACAAATGAAATAAGCATTAATACGGAAGCGGCTAAATTTCGGTTCCAACCTTTTTTTACCAATTTATTCATCCAACCTCTCATTAAAACATAAATGGTTATAGCACCTAACACACCTGATAAATAGGGAAGGAGTTGTTTAAAAATTAGCCAACCTATAGCGATAATGATGAGAAGCGTAAAAACTTGTCTGATAATTTTAGATGGAATAGTATTCATTAAATGTAATCTTTTGTTTTTTTAGTCTTTCAATCCTTTAATATAGTTAATACTTACAGTTGCTAATTCGTTATTCGGGAATTTTGAAAAATGTTCGGGTAATGTTTGTAGACTTAGTTCGTTCAAAATTTTCATAAAAACGTCAATTTCTAAAATATATTGGTCTGAAAATCCGTGTGTGGCATCGTAAGCAGTTACTGCTGTTTTACCTATATTTTTTGCAGCTAGTTCGGGATTAATAGTGTGTAGCTCAATAAGCAACAACCCAAATTTTTCGATAAAAGGTTTCCATTTTTCAAAATGTTCTTTTAGGTTTTCTTCTACTGCATTGTTAGCGAGTCTTTCTCCACAACAGGCATAGGCACCGGTAGAACTGCTAGTGCGTTTGAAGTTGGTATTCTTGGGTGTAATCCAGGGTCTGTTGTGGTCTAAAAAAGTTCTAACATTTAACAATTCGCTAAGTTTAATTCCGTAGTCGTCTATTAGGTTTTGTTGTAACTGTTTTGGGTTTGCAATATCTCCCCAAATAACTTTTGCCCAAATATCGGCTTTGATTAAATTAGCTCTAGTAACTTTTAAAGCGGCTTTATTATAATCTACACCAACTAAAAATAAAGGATGTTCTTCCAATAGTTGTCCACGTGAGGTACGTTGCTCTATTACTTCAAATAAATGTGTTAAAAAAGCTCCGTTGCCACAGCCCATATCTAAAATGCCTTTGGGTTGTTCGGTGATAGGTTTATTGAAAAGTTGAATAATGATTTGGTCAATTTTTTTAAAGTAAGCTGCGTGTGCGCCACCACTACCCCAAACGTTCATCTCTCTATCTACATGAATTTCGGTTACGTTGGGTAAGGAACTGCGAAGGATATTGGCGTTTCCAAACATTAACTCATCAACACGCCTAAAAGTAGGGATGTACGATACAGTTACTCCATAGGCGGATGCTCTTCGGGCAAAGAAAAATCCTTTGTTGGTAAATTTATAATGAGCGTTCTTTTTAGTAAACCACCCCAAATGAACAAAAAAGTCTAATATTTTACTAAAACTTTCGGGGTCTTCATGAAATTCGTCTGCTGTAAAAGAGGCTTCCATAAAATACTTATGAAACATGCCATCCATTGCTAAAAAAACGGTTATGGGTCCTACTAATACACCTTCGATATGCTTGGCGATTTGTTTTTCAATCTTCAATTCTTCCTCATTGGAAGAAGTAGCGGCATATTTTTGATTTTTATAGTTGTTAAAAATCTTATTAAGTATAAAAAATTGTTCTTCCTCAAGAGTTCGAGGGTGAAATTCTTCTGCTGTTTTTAAAAAATAAACTACATCTTCGTAAAGGTACATCTTTTTAAAAGCAAGAGCTGATTTTTTGTTTGTAGAAATGGTAACAACATTTGTTGTATTGTTTACTTTGTAGTCTAACCATCCTTGAGAAGCAAACATTCTTAACCCTACATTTAAGTAACCTTCATTGGCATTAAACTCCTTAACAACTTGGTGTAACGTGGCTTTTTTTTCTTTGAGAAGAAAATCTAAAACGCCTTTTTCTTTTAAGCTTATAGCTACAGGAGCAATGGCAATACCATCTAAATGTCTAAATAAATGATTTCGATATTTGTCTTTTTCTTCTTGAGAGAGCATAGAAGAATTATTTATTAGATTGATTGAATTGTTGTATAAAAAAATCTGAATTTTTCTTTGATTCTTTAATCGTTTTTTCATCTTTATAATT
>JALWYP010000366.1 GCA_026992695.1 Flavobacteriaceae bacterium | reverse complement strand
TGAAACTACTTTTTTTACCGATTTTTTTACAATGAAAAACAAGACTTTAACTTTAAGAATATACCCTAAATTCAAAATTTAAGTTTTGTAATTAAAAAAAACCTATACTTTTGTAGCCTTAACAAAAAGTTTTATGGCAAAGAATTTAGTGATAGTAGAGTCGCCTGCAAAAGCAAAAACAATTGAAAAATTTCTCGGTAAAGATTATAAAGTAGCCTCTAGTTTTGGGCACATTGCCGACCTTCCTTCAAATGAGCTGGCAGTAGATGTAGAAGGTGACTTTTCACCTAAATATATTGTTCCTACAGACAAAAAGAAATTGGTAAAAGAGTTAAAGACCTTGTCAAAAAATGTAGAAACGGTATGGTTGGCAAGTGATGAAGACCGAGAAGGAGAAGCTATTGCTTGGCATTTGTCTGAAGTCCTTAAACTAAAAGAAGAGACAACCAAACGAATCGTTTTTCACGAAATAACCAAATCGGCTATCGTAAAAGCGATTGACAACCCTAGAAAAATTAATTACAACCTAGTTAATGCACAACAAGCACGTAGGGTTTTAGATAGATTAGTAGGTTATGAGTTATCACCTGTGCTTTGGAAAAAAGTAAAAGGAGGCTTGTCTGCAGGGAGAGTACAATCGGTAGCCGTGCGACTAATCGTTGAACGCGAACGTGAAATTGAAGGGTTTTTGCCCAAAGCTTCTTTTCGAGTAGATGCTGAATTTGTCACCAATACAGGAAGTAAATTTAAAGCAAAACTCCCAAAGAATTTTTCTTCAGCAACAGAAGCAAATCAGTTTCTTCAAAAAAATATAAATGCGAGTTACCAAGTACAAGATCTTGTAAAAAAACCGGCAAAAAAATCACCTGCACCACCGTTTACAACTTCAACCCTTCAACAAGAAGCATCTAGAAAATTGTATTTTTCGGTAGGTAAAACCATGACCATTGCGCAACGATTGTATGAGGCAGGACTCATTACCTACATGAGAACAGATAGTGTAAACCTTTCGCAAGAAGCTAAACAAGCAGCACAAGATGAAATAGCATCCTCGTACGGAAACAATTACAGCCAACCTCGAAATTATAAAAGTAAATCAAAAGGAGCACAAGAAGCGCATGAAGCAATTAGACCTACCGATATGTCTCGGCATACTATTTCGGGCGATAGTGATCAAGAAAGGCTTTATAATTTAATTTGGAAACGTACCATTGCTTCGCAAATGAGCGATGCACAATTAGAACGAACCAATGTTAAAATACAAGTAAATTCATCTCAAAAAGTAGCCGAACACTTTGTAGCAAATGGCGAAATGATAAAATTTGACGGATTTTTAAAAGTTTATCTTGAAGGAACCGATTTTGAAGAAGAAGAACAACAAGGGATGTTACCCAATTTAGCAATTGGAGAAGCGTTAACCAATAATTACATAACGGCAACCCAGCGATTTACTCGTCCACCATATCGATATACAGAAGCCTCGTTGGTAAAACAAATGGAAGAGCTAGGTATTGGTCGCCCTTCTACTTACGCACCCACAATTTCTACCATCATTAACAGAAATTATGTTGAAAAAGGCTCTGTAGAAGGTGTTCAAAGACACTATACACAATTGGTTTTAAAAAATAATTCGGTAACCGAAAAACAACTTACCGAAGCGGTAGGTTCAGACAAAGGAAAATTAGTTCCTACAGATATTGGATTAATCGTAACCGACTTTTTAGTAACTAATTTTGAAGAAATATTAGATTACAATTTTACCGCCAAAGTAGAAGAAGATTTTGATACCATTGCTGAAGGAAAAAAGCAGTGGAAACAAATGTTGCGAGAATTTTACAAAACCTTTCATCCAAAAGTTGAACAAGTAAAAGAACATGCCAACAGAGAAAGCGGAGAACGAGTTTTAGGAACCGATCCCGAAACAGGAAAACCGGTATTGGTAAGGCTAGGACGTTTTGGTCCAATGGCACAAATTGGAGCTGCAGACGATGAAGTTAAAAAATTTGCTAGTTTACGACCCAATCAACAATTGCATCAAGTAACTTTTGAAGAAGTTATGGATTTGTTTAAACTACCCAAAACACTAGGGGAACACGAAGGGGAACCCGTAGAGGTAAACAATGGAAGATTTGGACCTTATATTAAATACCGAAAAAAATTTATTTCCCTTCCCAAAGGATTAGATCCTCTAGATGTAGATATTGAAACGGCGGTAACACTTATTGAAGAAAAGAAAAAAGCAGATGCGCCTATTTATACTTATGAAAGTTTGCCCGTTCAAAAAGGAAAAGGACGTTTTGGTCCCTTTATTAAGTGGAACAATATGTTTATTAATGTAAATAAAAAATACGATTTCGACAACCTTTCGGAAGCAGATATTATTGAGCTTATTGAAACTAAAAAACAAAAAGAAATCGATAAGTTGATTACAGAATGGAAAGAAGAAGGGATAAGAATAGAAAAGGCACGTTGGGGAAGATTTAATATAATTAAAGGAAAAACAAAAGTAGAACTGCCAAAAACTACGAAAGCCGAAAAAATAACTTTAGAGCAAGCACAAGAATTATTGGCGAAAAAAGCACCTAAGAAAAAAGCAAGAAAAAAAACGACTGCTAAGAAAAAATAATGACAGAATTTTTTATTCCCGTTTCTAAAAAAGTAGTAGCCTATAATGAGGTGTTACCTCAAGGTGTATTAGGAAAACAAATAAAAAAACACACCGATGCCGGGTTTCCCGATTTAGAAGGTGTTTTATTTGCTATTGTTGGTGTAAAAGAAACTCGCAATGATGTAGATTACATAGGTAATAAACCTTGTTTTGATTCTGTAAGAGAAGCCTTTTACTCATTATATTCCGGAAATTGGGCTGGTCAATTTGCAGATTTAGGCGACATCGAGCAAGGAGCAACAGTAGAAGATTCATATTATGCACTTCAAACCGTAACAAACCAATTACTTTCAAAAAAAATAATTCCAATTATACTTGGTGGAAGCCAAGATTTAGTCATTGCGCAATATAAAGCCTATGCGGGGCTAGAGAACATGATTAATTTTGTTAATATAGACAGCAAATTTGATTTAGGCGATGTAGATGCACCCGTTTCAAATAAATCTTATGTAGGAAAGATTATAGTAGAAAAACCCTATAACCTATTTAATTACAGTACGCTTGGATACCAATCCTATTATAATTCGCCCCAAGAAATAGCTCTAATGGAAAAATTGTTCTTTGATGCGTATCGACTTGGTGAAATTGTACAAGACCTTACGGTTGTAGAACCTATATTTAGAAATGCACATTTAGTTTCTTTAGATGTAAATGCAATAAAAGGCGAAGCTATTAGTTATAAGTACAACCAAAGTCCTAATGGATTTAATTCTAGAGAAATTTGTGCCTTGGCTCGATATGCAGGAATTAGTAACTCTGTAAGTTCATTTGGAATATATGAAATAAAAGATTACGAAAATTCTCCCACATCGGGAATGTTAATTGCGCAGATAATATGGTATTTCATCGAAGGGGTAAATTTTAGAGTAAACGATGGTGATTTTAATAACCCGAAACTCTTTAAAACATATAAAGTGCCTGTAGATGATGAAGTATTACTGTTTAAAAAAAGCAATAAAACAGGGCGTTGGTGGATAGAATTGCCATTTATTTCAACAATAAATAATAAATTAAAAAGTAAAACGTTATTACCTTGCACTTACAATGAATATTTAAGCGCATGTAACCAAGAAATACCCGAGCGATGGTACAAGGCTCGGAGGAAAAATGAAGTATAACCAATTAAACTAGTATTATAAAGATTAAGGGTTTTTTCAAAAAAAGTTGTTTTTTTGAAATTTTATGGATAGGTTTACGCCCTTAAATCTATATAATTTAACCTAAATACCTATGAAAAAGCTTATTGCATTAGTTGCAGTTATTGCCGTTTTGTCAAGTTGTAATAAGAGATCTGCAGATCGTGGAGAACTTGTTGGAGCCAAAGGAAAAAAATGGCATCCGGAAAAACCCTACGGAATGACCCTTATTCCTGGAGGTTCCTTTATTATGGGAAAATCAGATGACGATTTTGTAGCAGTTAATGATGCTCCTACAAAAACCGTTACTGTGCGTTCTTTCTATATGGATGAAACCGAAATAACCAACGCAGAATACAGACAATTTACAAATTGGGTAAGAGATTCTATCGTTCGTCAAAAATTAGCAATATTAGCCGATGAAGTGGGAGAAACCCCAGGTGATGGCGGAATTGGTGAGTTTGCATTTGTAGACCAAGAAAATGAAGAAATGTCTCCTTATGACCAATATATGTATGATAATTATTATGGTGTTGGAGATGATTTATATGCCGGAAGGAAAATAAATCATGATGTAGATATTATTTGGGATACCGCCGAATACCCTGACGAATATTATACAGAAGTAATGGATTCGCTTTATATTCCTGCAGAAGAAGCTTATAACGGGCAACGCACTATAGATGTTTCTAAATTAAAGTTTAGATATACTTATATGGATATTGAAGCAGCCGCTAGAGCAAAAGGTAAAAAAAGAAGGAAAGATTTTATTAAAACCGAAGAGTTATCTAT
>JALWYP010000365.1 GCA_026992695.1 Flavobacteriaceae bacterium | reverse complement strand
AAAACAACCTATTGCTGGTGCACGGGTAGATTTATACGATACCGTTGAAAACAAACTATCAACTAAAACAACAGGAGCCAACGGAAAAGCTACTTTTACTGCCGAATGTGATAAAGAACACATCATTCAAGGAGTTGCAAAAGATTATGAAAGCAATGCTGTAAACGTTCCCGCTACTAACGAAAGCGAAGTAAATACAACTTTAGAGCTTCGACCCATTGAAGAAATCATCGTAGAAGATAAGATTGTTTTAAACCCAATTTTATTCGATTATAACAAACATAACATTAAGCCACAAGCAGCTTTTGAATTGGATAAAGTGGTAGCTATTATGAAAAAATATCCCAATATGGTTATTAAAGTAGAGAGTCACACCGATTCTCGTGGTACTGAAGAATATAATTTGGGATTATCTGAAAGACGAGCACAGTCTACTGTACAATATATTATTTCGCAAGGAATAGATACATCTCGTATTAGCGGACAAGGGTTTGGAGAATCTCAACCCAAAGTAAATTGTGGAGATAACTGTACAGAGGAACAATATCACCTAAATAGAAGATCTGAGTTTATTATTGTAAAAAGATAAATTACACTCTTTATTTTAACGAAACCGCTCTTTGGTTAGAGCGGTTTTTTTAAAACTTATAACCCAAACTTACATACCAAATACTTTCTTTAACTTCCGGAGAGTAAGAGTATTTTGCTTCTATGGGTCCTATAAAAGTGTCCCATCCACAACCAATGGCATATCCAGAATAATCAACCCTGTCTATCCAGCGAGAGGAATTAAATAAATCATCCCCAACATTTGCAATATTTGCCGAAATATTAATGTGTGCTTTTTTGTAAACGGTACAATCTATTGTAACAGTAGAAGATAAAAAGGTATCGCCCCTTAAGCTTAATGGCTCGTAACCGTAGAAGGGTTTTAGGTTGTTAATTTCTTTAAAACCATAACCACCAACAAAAAAATCGAGCGCATGTGTGGCATTTCCACCAAAAGTAACACCGCCTTCTACGCTTCCTGTTACCGACCATCTTTTCCAAAAACTTTTTGCAAACATCGCTTTTGCCTTAGCAATTGAATATTGATGAAAATCTATATTACTTCCCCCGGAAATTAAGTACAAATGAAAATCTCCTTCAAAAAAGAAACCACTTTTAGGGAAAGCAGTATTATCTAGGGTGTCAAATTTTAATATACCAAAAGCACTAAAATAATTATTGTTTTCAAAATCGGTAGCATTAGCAGCTCGTTGTTGCACACCAATCGTGTTTGTTCTATATCGCAACCATTTATGCTCTCCTCCAAGGCGTAGTAAGAAAATTCGTTTAAAGATTGTTTCAAAATAGAGCTGATTGGTTAAATCACCGTACTTCAATTCCAATGAATTTACAGAGGTATTCAAAATATCCAAACCATCAGGTACTAAAAAATCTAAAGATACATTTTTGTCAAACGATGCATAATGCGAATTAAAACCAACACTCCAATAATAGCCCTTATCTATATAATAATTAAAATTGTATCGCATATTTTCGCCAATCACAAAATCAAAAGAAGCTACATCGTTATTAGTGAGTAATCTTTTTCGTGTAATGTTTATCAATCCGGCTCCTTTCATTAAATTGTCGTAATGAATACCTGTGCGTAGTAACATTTTATTTTCACTTTCCTGAATATTAAAAACAACTGTATATGTATCATTATCATTGCTTATAAAACGATAATCTATGTTTTGAAAGTTTCCGGTAGTTGAAAGATTATTAACCCCTTCGTTAAATTTTTCATAAGAAGTTTTACTATCGGTTCTAAGTTTTAGTTTTCCTAAAATATAAGAACGAGTGTAGGATTTATTTCCGTTAATTTTAATTTCTGAAATAAAAAAGGAATCTTTTACAGTTAGTATTTTTTGTATTGGTTTTAGTTTTTGAAGAGAAGCTATTTTCTGAAAAGTATCCAATAATTTTCGAGCATCTTTTTCACCTACATCCAAAATAAAATTTTTATTTTTAAACGAAACTAAATTGAAGTCTTTAATGTTTGGATGAAGATAAATATCGGTTTTTTTAACTTTCTCTTTCATGTCTTTAATACTGTGAAAATTACTAATTTGAAGAAAAACGTCAAAAGCAGATTTTAATTGGGTTTTAGTTTCTAAGCTATCTTGTACATCTATACCTATAATTATATCTGCACCCATAGCTCGTACTTCATCTACCGGAAAATTGTTTACTATACCTCCATCTACATACAAGGTATCTTGAATTTTAACCGGACTAAAAAGAGTGGGGATGGCTCCGCTTGCCATAATAGCTCTGGGTAAGTAACCTTTGTTTAGTATTTTTTGCTTTCCGGTCTCCAAATTGGTTGCGATACAGAAAAAGGGAATGGGAAAATCATTAAAATCTTCTGTGTTATTTATATGTCCGGTAAGTTTTGAAAATAAGTTATACAAATTTTGCCCTTTAGATAATCCGGATGGAAAACCTATTTTAAAATCATCAAACGGAAGGGTGAGCGCATATTTTTCGGCATCTTCTTTTTCGTAAAAAGTTTTTGCGCTTCGGGGCAAATCGTCTTTAATAAGTTTTTCAAAATCTGTAACTCGAACCAACGAGTCTAATTGTTTTGCCGAATATCCCGAAGCATAAAGACCACCCACAATTGCACCCATGCTGGTTCCTCCAATATAATCTATTCGTACGCCTGCCTCTTCCAAGACCTTTAACACACCAATATGTGCAAATCCTTTTGCTCCTCCACCGCTTAAAACCAAACCTACTTTTAAGTCTTTATTTTGAACAAGTGTATCTATTTCTTGCGAAAAAGAAAGATGAAAAACAAACAGTAAAAAAACAATAAGTATTCTATTCATAATTATTTTACAAGCGGCTAAAGTGCTCTATGATTTTTTTAGCTCTATTGGTTCCTACCACGGCAACCAATTCATCAAAAGATGCTTTTTTTATTCTAGTTGTACTTTTAAACGTTTTTAAAAGTTCTAAAATTGTTTTTTCTCCAATTCCGGGAATGGTTTCCAACGATATTTGTAATGCCTCTTTACTTCTTTTTTGTCGGTGAAATGCAATCCCGAACCGATGCGCTTCATTACGAAGCTGTTGAATAATTTTTAGCGTTTCACTCTTCTTATCTAAATAAAGCGGGATGGAATCTCCGGGGAAAAATAATTCTTCCAGTCGTTTGGCAATTCCCACAATGGCAATTTTTCCTCTTAATTCTAGTTTTTCCAAACTTTTTAAAGCCGAAGATAATTGCCCCTTTCCTCCATCTATGATGACGAGTTGTGGTAAGGGTTGCTTCTCATCCAGCAATCTTTTATAGCGTCTGTACACCACTTCTTCCATCGATGCAAAATCATTGGCACCTTTTACGGTTTTAATTTTAAATTTTCGATAATCTTTTTTACTGGGTTTTCCGTTTTTAAAAACCACACACGCCGCTACCGGATTGGTGCCTTGAATGTTGCTGTTGTCAAAACATTCTATGTAGCGAGGTTCCACCCCAAGTCGTAAATCTTTTTTCATTTGCGCCATGATTCTATTGGTATGTCGGTTGGGGTCGGTTATTCTTACTTGTTTTAGGCGCTCCATTTTATAATATTTAGCATTTCGTTCCGAAAGGTCTAAAATGTGTTTTTTATCGCCTACCTTAGGAAGGGTAACCTTTACATTTTGCCCGGCATTTATTTTAAATGGCACGTAAATTTCTTTGCATTGAGATTGAAATCGTTGTCTGAGTTCAATAACAGCAAGTTGTAACAAATGTTCGTTAGATTCATCTAATTTCTTTTTTATCTCCATCGTATGCGAACGGATAATGGCTCCATACGAAATTTGAAGATAATTTACGTAAGCATAACCTTCATCGGTAGTTAGACTAAACACATCTACATTAGAAATTTTTGGATTTACTACGGTAGATTTAGCTTGGTAATTTTGAAGAATTTCTATTTTTTCTTTTACTTCTTGTGCTTTTTCAAACTCTAAATTTTCAGAAAGTTGTTTCATTTGGGTTTTAAAGGCGGTTAATGAAGCTTTAAAATTTCCTTTTAAAATATTTTTAATAGTCTGAATGTTGTTATTGTACGCTTCTTCAGAATAATAATTTTCACACGGTCCCAGACAATTTTTTAAATGGTATTCTAAACATACTTTATATTTTCCGGCAGTTATTTTTTTTTCGGAAAGGTCGTAGGTGCAATTTCTAAGCGGATAAAGCCCTCGTATTAATTCCAACAAGGTATGGACGGTTTTCATACTGGTATAAGGACCAAAATACTCAGACCCGTCTTTTATCATTCTCCGAGTGGAAAACACTCTTGGAAAGCGCTCGTTTTTAATGCAAATCCACGGGTAAGTTTTACCGTCTTTAAGCATCACATTGTACTTGGGCTGGTATTTTTTTATTAAGTTGTTTTCAAGTAACAGCGCATCGGTTTCGGTTGCAACCACAATGTGTTTAATACTAACTATTTTTTTTACAAGCAAGCGGGTTTTTCCGTTATCGTGTTTTTTTGTAAAATAAGAAGAAACACGCTTTTTTAAATTCTTTGCTTTTCCTACATATAAAATAATA
>JALWYP010000364.1 GCA_026992695.1 Flavobacteriaceae bacterium | reverse complement strand
GGTGTATCTTGTGGTGGTGGAGATAATCAATGGTATAGAGAATATGTTTTACCTGCTGAAGGTGTTACTTTTTCTCAAGTTATTCTTTTAGGAGCTGAATTTGGTATTGAAGCGATTGATGGTCCTGAAGATTTAACAATTAATGTATATGAAGGTGCTGGTGGATTCCCTGCTGGTTTCCCTGGTTCTTTAACACTACTTGACGGAGTTACGACTACTGTTGATGTTGGAGATATTGGAACTAAACTTACTGTTGATTTCCCTAATGGGGTTGTTGTTGACGGTGCTTCAGTTGTAGTAGTTGAGATTGTTCAACCTACCGTTTCTGGTAATGCTTTATTTCTAGGAGTAACTGCTGAGGAAACGAAAGTTTCTTGGATTGGTTCTACACAATGTGGTTTGACTACTCCTGACACTATGGATAACGTTGGATTTCCTGATGCTCATCATTTAATTAACCTTGTGATTGATGAGGCTTTATCTGTAGATGATAACCTAGCCGAAGTTTCTTCTGTTTACCCTAACCCAATGACAGACGTATTGAACGTAAAAGTACCTGGTAATGTTGAAATTACTAATGCTACTTTGTTCGATATTTTAGGGAAAGATACAGGAGCAAAAATGGTTAACGGTACTATGAATACTGCCAACCTTACTGCAGGTATCTATATGCTTAAAGTAGAAACTTCTGCCGGTACACTTACTCAAAAAGTAATCAAGCAATAAGTTAAAAACATCTTTTATATTAATCCCGACTTGTAAAGGTCGGGATTTTTTTATGGAATAAAATATCGTAGTGTTTTTTTCGTTTTAGGGTTAAACCCCTAACCATGTACAGATATTTTGTTATTCTAAGCGTAACTATTTTTACCATTTCTTGCGATAATCAAGAAGAAAATACTACGCTAGAAAATTCTTCTGCTAAAGCCATTTACAACCAAGCATATCAAGAAAATTACGAAGCAGATAGCGTTGATCTTATATTAAACGAAGCAGCTAATGCTTATGTTTTAATAGACCCTTTTGAAAATAACGTTTGGCAAAACGTAAATGCTATTAAAGCAAACGGAAACGAAGTAGGTGCTTATATTAGTATTGGTACCGGGGAGAATTGGCGAGCCGATTTTCAAGAAATGCAACCTTACTTGGTTACAAGTCCTTGGGGACAATGGCCCAATGAGTTTTTTGTTAATGAGGTGACTACCGGCATCTTAGCTATTATGAAAGCTCGCATCGATAAAATTGCCAATTGGGGGTGCGATTGGGTAGAATTTGATAATATGGACTGGATTTACGATGATGACCTAAGAGCAACTTATGGTTTTCAAGTAACGCAAGAAGAAGGAATAGCTTATTATCAAGAACTTTGTGATTACGTACACCAAAAAGGAATGAAATGTATGGCAAAAAACACCGTTGAAAACGCCTCCGATTTTGATGGTGTTTTATACGAATCGTATCACGATGATAAAAACTGGTGGAATCAAAGCGGTGCTCAAAATTTTCTTGATGCCGGAAAATTGGTGATTGTAAACCATTATAACGAGACAAATTGCGGACAGGTGTATGCTGAGTACAAAGGTATTTATAACAATAATCTTTCGTTTATTTGTGAAGATGCAAACCTACAACGATATGTACATTTTAATCAATAATCCTACTTGTAGAATGTGGTTAAAGAGCACTAATGTTGTTATTCAGCCTAATTAATCTCTATCAAAAGAAGCCATTCGCTACATTTTAATTCGTAAAATGTGTTCTCTGCTTACATATTGCGTCTATACTGCCCTCCTACTTCAAATAAGGTAGCCGTAATTTGACCCAAGGAACATTTTTTGGATACTTCCATTAAACCTTCAAAAATATTCTCATTGTTTATGGCTCTTTGTTGAAGATCCTTCAGTAATTCTGAAGATTTTTCTTTGGTAGTTTTATGAAGATTTTTAATTACTTGAATCTGATATTGCTTTTCTTCTTCGGTTGCTCTGATAACTTCCTGAGGGATAATAGTAGGCGATCCTTTACTACTTAAAAAAGTATTTACACCAACAATTGGAAACTCACCATTATGCTTTAATGTTTCGTAATACAAACTTTCTTCTTGTATTTTACTGCGTTGGTACATGGTTTCCATTGCTCCGAGAACGCCTCCTCTTTCAGTAAGTCTGTCAAATTCTTTTAAAACGGCTTCTTCTACCAGTTCGGTTAATTCTTCTATAATAAATGCACCTTGAATGGGGTTTTCATTCTTAGCCAAACCCAGCTCTTTATTAATGATTAATTGTATTGCCATAGCGCGCCGTACACTTTCTTCGGTAGGAGTGGTAATAGCTTCGTCATAAGCGTTGGTATGCAAAGAGTTACAATTATCATAAATAGCATATAAGGCTTGCAAGGTGGTTCTAATATCATTAAAATCTATTTCTTGTGCATGTAGCGAACGACCCGAAGTTTGTATGTGATACTTTAACATTTGCGCTCTGGGATTTGCTCCGTATTTATGCTTTAATGCTTTTGCCCAGATTTTACGTGCTACACGGCCAATTACCGAATATTCCGGATCGATACCGTTACTAAAAAAGAAGGATAAATTGGGTCCAAATTTATTAATATCCATTCCTCTAGAAAGGTAATATTCTACATATGTAAATCCGTTTGCAAGAGTAAAAGCAAGCTGTGTAATAGGATTGGCTCCCGCTTCAGCAATATGATAACCCGATATAGAAACCGAATAAAAATTACGCACACCATTTTCTATAAAATATTCTTGCACGTCTCCCATCAAGCGCAAGGCAAACTCGGTAGAAAAAATGCAGGTGTTTTGAGCTTGATCTTCTTTTAAAATATCGGCTTGTACCGTACCTCGTACTTGTGTTAAGGTTTCTTTTTTTATTTTTTCATACACCTCTTTAGGCAATACTTCATCTCCTGTTACTCCAAGCAACATAAGACCTAAGCCATTATTTCCTTCGGGAATATCGCCTTGATAAGATGGTCGTTCTACATTTAACTTCTTATATTTTGCTTCAATCTTTTTTTCAACTTCTTTTTCCAACCCATGTTCTTTAATATACTTTTCACAATTTTGATCGATGGCTGCATTCATAAAAAAACCTAACATCATAGGAGCCGGACCATTAATAGTCATACTCACCGACGTCATTGGGTGGCTTAAATCAAATCCGGAATAGAGTTTTTTTGCATCGTCTAAGCAACAAATTGACACACCGGCATTTCCTATTTTTCCGTAAATATCAGGTCGTAAATCGGGATCGTTTCCGTAAAGGGTAACACTATCAAATGCTGTAGAGAGCCGTTTAGCAGGCATTCCCAAACTTACATAATGAAATCGTCTATTGGTACGCTCCGGTCCGCCTTCGCCTGCAAACATACGGGTTGGGTCTTCACCGGTACGTTTAAAAGGGTACAACCCTGAAGCAAACGGAAATTCACCGGGTACATTTTCTTGCAAAACCCAACGAAGAATGTCGCCCCAAGCTTCATATTTAGGCAAAGCAACTTTTGGTATTTGTAAATGGGATAATGATTCGGTGTGAGTATGTATTTTTAGTTCTTTATCTCTTACTTTAAAACTATAAATGGGTTGTTTGTATTTTGTTACTTTTTCTTGCCACCCGAGTATTACTTGCCAATTATAGGGGTCTAAATCCATTTTTACACGATCAAATTCTTTAATTAAGAGCTTGATGAAGTCTGTATTTTGAGTAGTTGAAATTGACAAAATTTTCTCATCATTTAATCCGGATTTGGTTAGATGCGTTGGTTTTGTTTCAGACCCGATTACGGAGCAAATGGTTTTATAAATTCCAAATAATTTTTGCGCTACTTCTACCTGTTTATCAACCTTTGTATCATAGCTTCTGTTATTTTCAGAAATTTCAGACAAATAACGGACTCTCGCCGGAGGAATTACAAATATTTTTTCGGAAGACTCATCTTTAGCCTGAAACGAAGTATGTAACGGTGTTTGCGTTTTTTCGGAAAGTTTTTCCATTACTTTTACATACAACGTATTCATTCCCGGGTCATTAAATTGTGAAGCGATGGTTCCAAAAACAGGAAGTTGCTCTTGCGGTGTATCCCACAATTGGTGATTACGCATATATTGCTTTTTAACATCACGCAGGGCATCAAGTGCACCGCGTTTATCAAATTTATTGATGGCAACCAAGTCGGCAAAATCGAGCATATCGATTTTTTCAAGTTGAGTGGCTGCACCAAATTCGGGTGTCATCACATAAAGCGAAACATCACTATGTTCCAGAATTTCGGTATCGCTTTGCCCAATTCCTGAAGTTTCCAGAATAATTAAATCATACTCGGCAGCTTTTAATACTTCAATTGCTTCGGCTACATATTTAGACAATGCTAAATTGCTCTGCCTAGTTGCTAACGAACGCATATACACTCGCTTATTGTTAATAGCATTCATCCGTATACGGTCACCAAGTAAAGCACCGCCCGTTTTACGTTTAGAAGGATCTACGGAGATAATTCCGATAGTTTTTTTAGGAAAATCTACCAAAAACCTACGCACTAGTTCGTCAACTAATGACGATTTTCCTGCACCCCCCGTACCTGTAATAC
>JALWYP010000363.1 GCA_026992695.1 Flavobacteriaceae bacterium | reverse complement strand
TAAAATACCTGCTTAGGATAGTTCTTCTTTATTTTTTCCAATAAAAAAATATCATCGCCACTTGCTATATGCTCATTTCCCATAAAACCGTTTACCATAGTAAAGGCTTCTTTTTTATAACCCAGATTAGCTCCGTTACATAAAATAGGTTTTTGCAATCCAAAAGCTCCAACGGTTGTGGTTTGTAAACTACAAGTATCCCATTGTTGAAAAGCATTAAGAAAGTTTTCATTTTTATTAAATCGTACGCCTCCCGAAATAAAAACGGGCTGGTGTTCAACAATAAAATCATTGTAGGCTAGGAGCCAATTTTTTGGTAAGGTACAATCGGCATCGGTGGTAAGTATCCAATCGTGTTTTGCATTTTTTACACCTAATGTAATAGCATCTTTTTTAGGTGAACCGGAAGTTCTTTTGTTTTTTAAAACGGAAAATTTAAAGGAAGGTTTATAGTCTTCAATAATGTTTGCTGAAAGATCTTGGCTATCATCGTTTATAAAAATAACTTCAAATAACGCACTATGATAATTAATATTAGAAAGAGAGTTTAACAAATCCGAAAGGTTTTCGGCTTCATTTCTAAACGGAATAATTATACTAAATTCAATCTTGGGTTTATTCGATTTTAAACCATATTGAGAAACTTTATTATATCCGGTTAACAACCACAACAAAGCAGAAACATAACTTACCAACAATATAACTCCAATTAGTGTCATTTTTTTAAAGGTTGATAGCTAAACATAAAATAACCTCCCAGTATTGCCGGAAGCACAAAATTAAAAAACCACATAGTTAATACAGTAACAGCTACTTCGGTTTCCGGAATTCCGGCTAAACCAAACAAAAAAATTGCCACACCACCTCTTACTACAACGTCTAATATAAAAAAAGACGGGATGATAGATACTAATAAGTAGGTGGTAAAAATAATAGGTATTGCTTCTAATAAAGAAATTGGAACATCATAAAACTGTAATACAATATAAAACATACAGCTAAAAACAATATATCTTATAAACGAATAGCCAATGGTCTTTATCCATATTGCTTTAGAAAAAGAGTTAACTTTATTAAAAACTACTTTTACAGAGAGTCCTTTAAAAAGGAATTGCTTTTTTCTAAAAACAAATGAAAAAATTATGAGAATAAATAAGATTAAAAAAAACCAAAACAGGTGATTTTTATTAATAATAAGCGTGAATTTTTGACCCATAATTATCACTCCTATAAATCCAAAAAACACTGTTGCCGCCATTTGTGAGATACCGGAAAAAAAGGTTAACAACAACACTTCTTTTCTTTTTTTATGCTTAAAAAAAAATGCTTTAGCTCCGTATTCGCCAATTCGATTGGGTGTGGCAAGTGATACCGTAAGAGCATAAAGGCTTTGTTTGGCAGCTTCAGAAAAAGAAATGGGCTTTACTGTTTGCACAAGTGTTTTCCATTTTAAAATTTCAAAAAACCAATTTAAAAAAGTAAAAAACAACAAAACAATCAACCAAATAATGATTTGAGAATAGGGTTTCTTAATTAAAAAAAGCACATTTTTTAATGATACCGAACTACCTACAATTTTATGATAAACAAACCAACCGGTAGCACATAAAATAATAATTTTTACTACTACCCATAAATATTGTCTAACTTTGTCTGGTGTTTTTTTCATAAAAAGCGAAAATAACGAACTTAAGGCGGAAGGCATTATGAATACCGAAAAAATTATTTTAGGAATTGATCCGGGAACAACTATTATGGGTTTTGGGCTTATTAAAGTAGTGAGAAAAAAAATGGAATTCTTATTGCTTAACGAACTTCAATTATCAAAATACGATGATCATTATGTGCGATTAAAATACATTTTTGAGCGAACCCTTCAACTTATCGATTCGCATCATCCTGACGAAATTGCCATCGAAGCACCTTTTTTTGGTAAAAACGTACAATCTATGTTAAAGTTAGGTCGTGCACAAGGTGTTGCAATGGCTGCGGGTTTGTCGCGTCAAATACCAATCACCGAATATTCACCAAAAAAAATTAAAATGGCAATAACAGGAAACGGAAATGCCAGCAAAGAACAAGTTGCTAAAATGTTACAGAGTTTATTAGACTTAAAAACCCTTCCTAAAAATTTAGATAGTACCGATGGTCTTGCCGCTGCAGTTTGTCATTTTTATAATAGCGGTAAAATTTCAACGGGAAAAAATTACACAGGATGGAGTGCATTTGTAAAACAAAATGAAGGAAGAATAGAGAAATAATAGCAATTAATATCCTACATTAAACTGCCCAAATGTAACCTCATGATTCTCGGTAGTAAACGAAAAAGTACCTTTAATTAATTTAAACGAAGTATCATTTTCTACTACAACTGTAACGCCGCTTGTTGCTGTTTCAGAAAAATTTCCATCCGAAAGTGTTGCCGTTATTCCGTTTGAAGGAATTGAATAGGTTCCTTCTAATATGTCATTGGGCAACGTTAATGTAATGGTATAGGTTGCTCCTGCTGCAACAATAGCAATGTTATTACCTGTGTCTGTAGCACTTACTATTACCGGAGAAAAGGAAACGCCATCTATTTTACCAATTACAGTTCCCGCATTTACAGGAATAGAAGGATCTACCCCAAAACCATAAGGAACTTCATAAAACAATCCTTGAGAAACCGTAAGCGTGTCTATTCCGGGTAAAATAAGTGTAAGATTAAAATTTCCTGTTAAGGTTTTAAAACTGGTGTCCCAAGAGGTTACGGTAATGGCACCTTCTCCGTCAGGAATAGTAGAATATACATTTCCGTTTTCATCTTCATAAGAAGCCCAATTATCTGAACCTCCCCCAACCGGATACTCATTTGCTTGAGGATTTGTTATATGTAAGGTAAACTTTTGGTCGTTCGAAGTTCCTATTATTGTATAGCTGTTGTCTTGATGTTTAGTGGCAATAGTCGCATCGGCTTTATAAAAATAGTCGTCGATATTGGCTTGTAATGATGCAGTATTCGTTTCAACATTATCGCACGCATAAAAAGCAGAAATAAAAAGAAACAAAATGGGGAAAATCTTTCTCATAATGGTAAAATCACAAATAGGTTAGCGACAAATGTAAAAAAAAATACTAAACTATTGAGCATTAGTTCAAAAATATGGTATCTTTGCCAGCTCAAAAAATTATAAACCTGAGGTCGGGTACCTCAAAAATTAATTAAATTATGCCTGTTAGAATTAGATTACAAAGACACGGAAAAAAAGGAAAACCATTTTATTGGATTGTAGCAGCCGATGCTCGCTCAAAGAGAGATGGAAAATACCTTGAAAAACTAGGAACCTACAATCCTAACGTAAATCCTGCCGAAATTAACATTAATGTTGATGGTACAGTAAATTGGTTAGAAAATGGTGCACAGCCTTCAGATACTGCCAGAGCCATTCTTTCTTACAAAGGTGTGTTGCTTAAAAAACACTTAAAAGGTGGTGTTAAAAAAGGTGCGTTAACCGAAGAACAAGCCGAAGAAAAATTTCAAGCTTGGGTTGCCGAAAAAGAAAAAGCAATTAATGCAAAACGCACAAAATTAGATGACACACAAGCAGCTATAGATGCAAAAGCATTAGAAGCCGAAAAAGCAATTAATGATGCACGTGTTGCCGAAGCAACTCCAGAAGAAGTAGTTGAGGAAGTTGCTGAGGTTGTTGAAGAAACTACCGAAGCCAAAGCTGAAGAAGCTACTAAAGAAGAAGAATAAAAAAAATCACCATGCAAAAGGAGAATTGTTTCTACTTGGGCAAAGTGGTGAAAAAATATAGTTTTAAAGGGGAACTGCTCATCAAATTAGATACAGACGACCCTGAAATTTACGAAGGAATGGAATCGGTTTTTGTTGAAATAAACAAAAAGTTGATTCCATTTTTTATTGAAAAAAGTGTTCTTCATAAATCCACACTGCTTCGTGTTAAGTTTGAAGATGTTTCTTCAGATGAGGATGCAGATACCCTATTGGGAGCCCATTTATACCTTCCTTTAGAATTATTACCCAAACTAACCGGAAATCAATTTTATTACCACGAAATTATTGGGTTTACCGTAATCGATTCCCGTTTTGGAGAAGTGGGAACCATTTCCGGAGTAAACGATAGTACTGCTCAAGCCCTTTTTGAAATTGATAACAACGGGACGCAAGTATTAATTCCTATTTTAGATGATTTTATAAAGGAAGTAGATAGAAAAAATAAAACCATTCTGTTAGATACTCCCGAAGGATTAATAGAATTATATCTTTAATTCTATTTCCAAGATTATGGTAAAACCTTTTCAATTTAAACAATTTACCGTTAAGCAAGATCGTTGCGCCATGAAGATTGGCACCGATGGTGTTTTGTTAGGCGCTTGGACATCCTTAAAAAACAAACCCAATTCCATCTTAGATATTGGAGCCGGAACCGGCGTAATTGCACTTCAAATGGCACAACGTAGTCAAGCCCAACTCATTGATGCGATTGAGGTTGATGACGATGCCTATGAACAATGTGTAGGAAATTTTGAAAACGCTCCTTGGAACGATAGATTATTCTGTTACCATGCATCTCTCATTGAGTTTGCACAAGAATGGGATGAAGCATCTTATGACC
>JALWYP010000362.1 GCA_026992695.1 Flavobacteriaceae bacterium | reverse complement strand
TCCGCCTGGTGCATGAAGAACCGTTATTTTTCCTGGTGACGGTCTAAAATCATTATAGGGATCTTCGGCATTTATTCGACATTCAATAGCATGTAATTTTGGAACATAGTTTACGCCAATGATAGGGATTCCTGCCGCAACTTTAATTTGTTCTCTAATAAGGTCAAAATCTATTACTTGTTCTGTAATAGGGTGTTCTACCTGAATACGTGTATTCATTTCCATAAAGTAGAAGTTGCGATGTTTATCTACTAAAAACTCTACCGTTCCCGCACCTTCATATTTAATGTGTTCGGCAGCTTTTATTGCCGCTTTTCCCATTTCATCACGTAATTTTTTTGTCATAAACGGACTCGGGGTTTCTTCGGTAAGTTTTTGATGTCTTCTTTGAATAGAACAATCTCTTTCACTTAGGTGACAAGCTTTGCCTCGACTATCTCCTACAATTTGAATCTCGATATGTCTAGGATCTTCTATTAGTTTTTCCAAATACATTCCGTCATTTCCAAATGCGGCTTTAGATTCTTGGCGGGCACTGTCCCAAGCTTCTTTTAGTTCTTCGGGTTTCCACACGGCTCTCATTCCTTTTCCGCCTCCTCCTGCAGTTGCTTTTAACATAACGGGATACCCCATTTCGGAGGCTAATTTTTCAGTTTCCTCAAAACTTTCTAAAATTCCTTCACTTCCCGGGATTGTGGGTACACCAGCAGCCTTCATGGTAGCTTTAGCTGAGGCTTTGTCTCCCATTTTATTAATCATATCGGCAGAAGCACCAATAAACTTGATGTTGTGTTCTTCACATATTTTGGAGAATTTAGCATTTTCGGCTAAAAAACCATATCCCGGATGAATTGCATCTGCATTAGTAATTTCTGCTGCTGCGATAATATTTGGGATTTTAAGGTAACTTTGATTACTAGGTGGTGGTCCTATACAAACCGCTTCATCTGCAAATCGAACATGCAAACTGTCTGCATCTGCTGTTGAATATACTGCAACAGATTGAATGCCCATTTCTTTACACGTTCTAATGATGCGTAGGGCTATTTCGCCCCTATTGGCTATAAGTATTTTTTTAAACATAACTTCAGAAATAACAAATCTCAAATAAAAAATCCTAATTGAGTAGGGTTTAATTTTGTGATTTAAGGTTTGACAAATTTAAGATGGGTCAACTAAAAAAAGTGGTTGGTCAAATTCTACCGGTGTGGCATCATCTACTAACACTTTAACTATTTTTCCGGATACTTCACTTTCTATTTCATTAAAAAGTTTCATTGCCTCAATTACACATAGCGTGTCTCCTTCTTTTATTACATCACCTACTTCTACAAAAACCGGTTTGTCTGGTGCGGGTTTACGATAAAAAGTTCCTATTATTGGAGATTTTATGGTTATGTATTTTGAATCGTTTGATGTTTCTGAAGGTGTCTCTTTTTGTGGTGTTTGGACCTCCTGCTGTGGCGAAGCAACTTGTTGAGGTTGTGCCATAGCTGGCATTTGCTGTATATATGTTGTTTCTGGTTTGTGGTGTGCACCGGTTCTTATGGTAATTTTAATATCGTCCATTTCCAGTTTTACTTCACTGGCTCCAGATTTTGCGACAAACTTAATTAGGTTTTGAATTTCTTTTAATTCCATATTACTAGTTTTTGGTTGTTTTTATTATTTTGAGTCGTATGCCCAAGTGAGATAAATTGCTCCCCAAGAAAATCCACCCCCAAATGAGGAAAAAACAAGTTTGTCTCCTTTTTTGAGTTGTTTTTCATAATCTACCAAGCATAACGGAAGCGTTGCCGAGGTGGTGTTTCCGTATTTGTGAATATTTATCATCACTTTATTTTCAGGTAAATTTAGGCGGTTTGCCGTTGCATTAATTATGCGTTTGTTGGCTTGATGTGGTACGAGCCAATCTATTTCTTCAATATTATTATTATTTAGCACCTCTTCAGATACGTCTGCCATTTTTGAAACGGCAAATTTAAAAACGGTTCTTCCGTCTTGAAACACATAGTGCTGTTTATTTTCGACAGTTTCTTTAGATGCCGGGAGTATAGATCCTCCGGCATCTATTTTAAGATGTGGTCTTCCTTCTCCATCTGTTCGAAGTATTTCATCTTGTAAACCATAGCCTTCGGTGTTGGGTTCAAATAACACGGCTCCACCTCCATCTCCAAAAATAATACACGTGGATCTGTCTTCATAATCAATAATAGAGGACATTTTATCTGCTCCTATGAGGAGTACTTTTTTATATCTTCCGGATTCAATATATTTTGCAGCTGTTGACATTCCGAATAAAAAGCTGGAACATGCAGCAGTTAAATCGAAAGAAAAAGCATTAACTGCACCTATTTTTGTAGCAACATAGGCACCGGTAAAAGATACGGGCATATCAGGCGTCGCTGTAGACATTATAACAAGATCTATGTCTTTAGGATTGGTTTTACTCTTGGCAAGAAGGTTTTTTGCTGCTTGTATGGCAAGATAAGAGGTTCCTTTTCCTTCTTCTTTAAGAATTCTGCGTTCTTTAATTCCGGTACGTGTTGTTATCCATTCGTCATTTGTATCAACCATGTTCTCCAACATTTGGTTAGTTAGTACGTAGTCTGGAACATAGCCTCCTACAGCGGTTATGGCTGCTGTAATTCTATTCATATTTTTTATTTAAATTCACTAAAAAGGCTTAAAATTCTTCAAAAGTGAGCGAAAAATACTAAAAAATGGTTAAAAACAGGTGCAAAGTACGTTGTTTTTAAATTTTAGAAAAGTAAAAAACAAAAAACTCTCACAAGATTGCGAGAGTTTTTAAAATAAAATATCATTATGTTATGCCTCTACTTCTTCGGCAGCGTCTATAACTATTTGACCTCGGTAATATAATTTACCTTCGTGCCAGTGTGCTCTGTGATACAAATGCGCTTCACCTGTGGTTGGATCTGTTGCAATTTGAGGTGCTTTTGCTTTGTAATGTGTTCTTCTTTTATCTCTTCTGGTTTTTGAGATTTTTCTTTTAGGATGTGCCATTACTTATTTTCTTTTTTATCCGTTAATAATTTTTTTAAGGTATCCCATCTTGGGTCTACTTCGTCTTTATTTTCTGTTGTCTTATTAAGACTGTGTTCTTCGAGTTTTGATAAAATTTCAGATTTTAATGTGCCGTTAATCACTCCGGGGTGAATTTTTTTTACCGGTAATGACAATACGATGGTTTCATAAATGTATTGTTGAATGTTAACCTGATGACTTCCGTGAGGAATGATTAGCAATTCATCGTTGTCGTTATTAAATTCATCACCAAACTTAACAACAAAATGGTACTCCCCCGAAATATCTTGATCGTAGGCTTCATTAGAAACGTCACAATTAATGTTTACAAATCCTTTAAACTGTATTGTAAACTCCAAGAGGGTTGGTTTTTTAAGAAGTACTACTTCTAGGTTAATAGCTGCGCTATTAAAATCTTCAAAATCAAAATTTGTAAAGAACGTGTTATTAATTTTAAAATTAAACAGGTGTTCTCCGAGTTTTAACCCAACAAAAGGGATTGTAAATTCTTTCAGTTCTTTCATAATCAAACGCCTGTTTAACAGCCACCTCATACAAATAAGGCGGGTGCAAAGATATAAAAATATTTATATTGTGGTTTATTTCTTTTAAATCTTTTTCTGAAAAGGTTTCAGTTGCTTTTTCTGAAGTGGATTTTTGGTGATTTCAAGGTATTCTTTTCTTTTTTTATAAATTGATATTGCTTCAAAAACCGCCTCCTTAAAAGAGGTGTGGCACGCTTCGTTTTTTCCCGCAATGTCGTATGCTACCCCGTGATCTGGGGAGGTTCTAATTTTAGAAAGTCCTGCGGTAAAGTTTACCCCTTTTCCGAAAGAAAGGGTTTTGAAAGGTATTAATCCTTGATCGTGATAAGAAGCAATTATAGCGTCAAAATTTTTGTAGTTTCCTGAACCAAAAAAACTATCGGCTGCATAAGGACCAAATACTAAGTTTCCTTTTTTTCTTAATTCGTCAAGTGTGGGTGTTAAGATTGTGTCGTCTTCATTACCTATAACACCATGGTCGCCATTATGAGGATTAATGCCTAAAACTGCTATTTTTGGTTTTACAACACCAAAGTCTTGTTTTAAAGATTGGATTATGATAGAAACTTTTTCTTGAATTAACTCGGGTGTGATGTGTGCAGCAACCTCACTTACAGGAACATGGTCTGTGAGTAATCCTACTTTTAGCTTGTCTGAAATCATAAACATTAGTGCTTTTCCTTCAAGCTCTTTGGCTAAATAGTTAGTGTGCCCGGGAAATTTAAACGTTTCAGACTGAATAGATGTTTTGTTAATAGGAGCCGTTACCAGTACATCAATTTTATTTTCTTTAAGTGCCTGCGTGGCTGCGATTAAAGATTTTATTGCATATTCGCCTATTTTTTTATCTTCTTTTCCAAAATTTATTTCAACAGGTTCTTTCCAAACGTTATAAATATTTATTTTTTTTGAAAGCACTTTATTTAAATCGTCAATGCCCTGCAAATTAGAACTCACATCAAACACTTTTTTAAAATGAGACATTGTTTTTACCGAGGCGAAAATAATCGGTGTGCAAAAATCTAACATTCTTGAATCTTTGAAGGTTTTTAAAATAACCTCACTGCCTATTCCGTTTAAATCGCCTATAGATATTCC
>JALWYP010000361.1 GCA_026992695.1 Flavobacteriaceae bacterium | reverse complement strand
GGTTTATTGCATAATCTATCTCACTACTATAAGCATATACATAACTTTTAAAAACTAAACCTGCTTCAACCGGATTTTGATGGATATAATTTACCTTTTCTTTTATAACCTTATTACTCCAAAGCCTTAAAGGCTCATAATTTCTTCTCATAAAATAAAGATATAAAAAAAATAGTTATTGCCGGTTTACTGAAACTAGAGAAAAGAAAAGAAGGGAACGCGATACAATCGCGCGGCAGCGGAGACTTTATATCTGCATTAAAATAATGTAAAGACTTACTGCTAAGGTAGGATTTTTTATCACTTACAACACTTAATACATTGCCCAAGTGGTTGGTTATCCTACTTAATAAAAGAACCATTTTATTAATCTAAAAAAAAACTATAATTAAAACCGAAAGCTTATTTTTGTAGTTTCGACTTTATCTTTATGAAAACAATTTGTTTTTTTTTATTCATTCCGTTGGTTCTTCTTGGACAGTCTGTTTCAGAGAATACGGCACAATGGTTTAAAGAAAAAAAATATGCAGAAGCAGCGGTTTATTTACAATCGCACCTTTTAAAAAAACCACAAGATACAACAGCAACCGAACTTCTTGCCGATGCGTATGCATATCAAAAAAAGTGGGATGAAGCTATTAAAATTTATAAAGAGTTAACGCAACAATATCCTAATGTAGCCCAATATTGGTATAAATATGGCGGGGCGATGGGTTTAAAAGCACTGGAAGTTAGTAAAATTAGAGCATTCTTTATGATTAATGATATTAAAGAGGCATTACATAAAGCTGCTACGCTGGATGCAAAACATATTGAAGTAAGATGGGCATTAGTTGAACTTTATATACAATTACCCGGATTAATAGGCGGAAGCCGCAGCAAAGCATTAAAATTTGCCGATGAGTTGGAGCAATTATCAAAGGTAGATGGTTATTTAGCAAAAGGATACATTTATGAGTATGATGACAAACCCAAAGAAGCTGAAAGCTATTATAAAAAAGCTGTAGCGGTAGGAGGATCTTTAACGTGTTATAGTAAATTGGCTTCTTTTTATGAAAAAGAAAATCCGACGCAAGCCATTAAAACTATAGAGAAAGCTTCTGAAAAATTAAATAGAAATGCACTTAATTATCAATTAGGAAAAGTGAGTGCAACCTATAATTTAGAGTTGAATAAAGGTGAAAAGTGTTTAAATAAATACATCGCTAACTATTCTATTGAAGACGGTGTTCCGGTAGAATGGGCATACTATAATTTGGCTAAAATTTATAGGCATAGAAATAATAAAAAACAAGCATTATTACTTATTAATAAAGCAATAAGTTTAAATCCTGAGTTAGAAAAATTTAAAACCGAAAAAAACGTAATATTAAAAATGGAAGATTAGCAAAATACACGTATTCTTTTAAAGAATACAAGTTAATGAAAAATCTTCTATCATTCATTCAAATGTCTTCTACCATTTAATATCTTTGTTTTTAATTAAAACTCTTTTATGCGTGTTCATTTTATAGCAATAGGAGGCGCTGCAATGCACAATTTGGCATTAGCGCTTCATTTAAAAGGCGAGATTGTTACCGGTAGTGACGATGAGATTTTTAACCCCTCTAAATCTCGATTAGAAAAGTATGGTTTATTACCCCGTTTATTTGGTTGGTTTCCTGAAAAAATAACGCAAGATATAGATGCAATTGTTTTGGGTATGCACGCTAAAGAAGACAATCCCGAGCTTCTTAAAGCACAAGAACTGGGTTTGAAAATTTATTCGTATCCGGAGTTTTTATACGAACAATCAAAATACAAAACACGTGTTGTAATAGGAGGGAGTCACGGTAAAACCACCATAACATCTATGATTTTACATGTCTTGCATTACCATAATAAAAATGTTGATTATATGGTAGGAGCACAACTTGAAGGGTTTGATGTCATGGTAAAACTTACCCGTGACAACGATTTTATTATATTGGAAGGCGATGAATATTTAAGTTCACCTATAGATAGAAGACCAAAATTTCATCTTTATAAACCAAATATTGCCTTGCTTAGCGGAATAGCTTGGGATCATATTAATGTATTTCCCACTTTTGAAAATTATGTAGATCAATTCAAAATTTTTGTAGATTCTGTTGTAAAAGGCGGAAGTATAACCTATAATATTGAAGACGAAATAGTTAAAGAAGTCGTTGAATCTTCTCAAAACACCATTCGTAAATTTCCTTATAAAACACCTTCCTATCAACTTACTAACGGAATAACAATACTCGATACACCCGATGGTGAATTGCCCCTATCGATTTTCGGAAAACATAATTTAAGCAATATGGAAGGCGCTCGGTGGATTTGTTTGCAGATGGGTATAGGTGAAGAAGATTTTTATGAAGCAATAGCTTCTTTTCAAGGAGCCAGCAAACGTTTAGAAAAAATTGCAGAAACCAAAAATGCTGTTGCCTATAAAGATTTTGCTCATTCGCCCAGTAAAGTAAAAGCTACCACACAAGCCGTAAAAGATCAATTCCCCGACAGAAAACTCATTGCTTGCCTAGAGTTGCATACCTATAGCAGTCTAACACCTCAATTTTTAAAACAATACAAAGGTACGCTAAATGCTGCCGATGTTGCAGTAGTTTTTTATTCGCCCCACGCTGTTAAAATTAAAAAATTACAACCTATTACATCGCAACAAATAGCAGAAGCATTTCAACGAACCGATTTGCATATTTTTACAAATCCCAAAGAGTTTCAAGATTTTTTATTCTCTCAATCGTTTAAAGATGCTTCATTATTGCTAATGAGTAGCGGAAATTACGGTGGTTTGGATTTTGAAGCTATTAAAAAGAGAATGGGTTAAAATTTTCTTTCAGGATGAAACAATTCTAACGAAACCAAAGGTTTTTCGTTAGCAATAAGTTGACTAACTAACTTACCCGTTATTGGTCCTAATGTCCAGCCCATCATTGCATGACCGGTTGCAACAGTTACGTTTTTGTATTTAGTAAGTTTGCCAATATAAGGTAGTCCGTCGGGAGATACCGGGCGCAAACCGCATTGCGCTTGTTTAAGGTGATTGGCTTTAACACCAAGGTTTGTGTAATAGGTTTGTGCCAAATTAGTAATAGCGGTTACTCTATTTTTTAAAATTTTATGATTAATTCCGGATAACTCCATAGTACCTGCAAGACGGGTAAAATGTTGCATTGGTGTAATGGCAACTTTGGCTTCGGCTAAAAGAGCGGGATATTGTACTCCGGTGTTTTTATGAATGTCTATTTTATAACCTTTACCGGCTTGTAACAATAATTTAACACCTAACTTTTTTAAGAGTAGGGGAGTCCAACTTCCGGAAGCTATTACAATTTCATCGGCATTATATGTTTTGTTTTGGGTTATTACGCCGGCAACCCGCTTGTTTTTAATTACAAACGTGTCAACTTTTTGATTTGTTTGAAAACGAACACCCTTTTTTACCAAATAGTGTTTAATTTTTTTCATAAACTCGGGAGGAGTGGTATGTGCATCATTTTTATAGTGAATGCCACCTATTAAGTTTTCTGAAACGGTAGGCTCTAACTTTTTAACTTCATTTTTTTGTAAAAAAGCTACTTGTAGCCCTTCTTTTAAAGCTCTTTGTGCAATTTTGTTTTCTTTGTCTTCATATTTTGAGGTTTTATAAAGTACAAGAAGACCTTTATTTTCTAAATGAAAGTCTATAGCTTTTTCATTTTTTAACTCTTTATAAAGTTGGGTGCTTTTTAAAATTAACTCTTTATAAATAGGAATTGCTTTATCGACGGTAATTTGGTTAGCCGATTTTTTAAACGCCCATGCCCATTGTAAAAATTCTTTTTGAAATCTGGGTTTAATGTAAAACGGACTGTTTTTATTAATCATCATTTTAAGTCCGGTAGAAAGAATTCCCGGAGCAGCCAACGGAATAAAATGGCTGGGAGAAAGAAAACCTGCATTTACAAAAGATGCACCTTGCGAAAAATCACCTTTTTCAATTACAATAACTCGGTGTCCTTCCTTTTGTAAAAAATACGCAGTGCATAACCCAATGATACCCCCTCCTATAACGATAACTTGTTTCAAAGCAAAGAGTTGTTTGTAAGCTATTCTTTAAACAAAATAGCACGATCTTTAAATGTATTTAAGTCTATTTTCGGTTTTCCGTAAATATGAATTTTTGATTTGCCCGAAGCATCTATTTTTAACGTATCTTCTACGTTTAGGTAAACAAGAGAATCTCTGTCGGCTTCTAAATTGGCTTTTTTAACTTTTAAATTGCTAGATAATATTTTTGCCGAATTATCGGTCTTAACTATAAAATGTTTGGTTTCTCCCTTTAAAGTAACCGATGCTTTTTGAGAGGCATTTATCGTAAGATTTAAAATAGCTGCTTGTGCTTCAACCTGGGCATATTCTTCAAGATTAAATAATACATCTTTGCATTTTAACACTAAATTTGCTTTGCTTTTATCATTCGCATTTAAGTTAAATTTTTTCGAATCAAATAGTAAAATTGCTTCGGTATTATCGTTTAAATTTAGAGTGGTTTCTTCAGTAACAAAGAAATCACTACTATAAATAGTCGCGTTGTCTTGAAGCGTAATTTGGTGAATAGAAGTTAGGTATAAATTTAATTCAAATTTCTTTTTTGAAGTAATCCGGTTCGTTAAGTCAATATCTAAT
>JALWYP010000360.1 GCA_026992695.1 Flavobacteriaceae bacterium | reverse complement strand
CTATCGGGTTTTACTGTAAAATAATTGCTTTCAATTTGGTTGTAAATACTTCTGTTAATTAATTCCTGTTTTAAATTCGGTGTTATTGAAAATTTTTCAAAAGTCAAGTTTTTATAAGACGGCTTAAAATCTTTTGCTAAAATTATTGTATCTTTTTTATCTTTTTGGTCGGAAACTAATTGTAACAATGCAAGGTTTCCGTTAAAATAAGAATTAAAATCGATTTTAAAACCACCACTAAAATTTGTTTTAACCATTTTAAAAAAATCTACATTTCCGGGCACCGAGATAGCAATATCTTTAAAGCCACTACCTTTGTTGCTTTCTTTTTTTATAAGTTTTCCTTCTAAAATAGCTCCTTTATTTTCAGGATAGAATTTTAACGGATTTACCAAAGACTCTTTGTTGCTTGTTTTGTTAATAAAATTGTAACTTGAAGTTGTATCATTCATAAGTAAATCCAAACTATCTATTCGTCTTACTGAAATAGAAATTCGAGAGAGTTTGTTACTTTTTGTAATAGGCTGTATATTTAAAGAAACTTTTTCTCGTTTTTTGTAAACGTTCTTATCGGTTGCTACTTTTACGCCATAGGATGTCGTGTTATTGAGCCTTGTTTTATCGTTCTTTTTGTTTATTACATTGCTTACATTAGGCTGAATGGCTAAATAGGGATTGATAATAATAAGATTGGATTGATTAAATTTTTCGGAACGATTATTTTGCATCCATTTGGTGTACACAATTAATTTGTAACTACCGGATTTTAAATTTGTAGGAATGAAAAAATCTCCTTGTCCGGTTCCTTGGGATAACAACACTTTTTGATGCTGGACAACTTGTTTGGTTTCGTCAACTAAATCAATGTAAGCTACTTTACTAAAAGTACTAAATTCATTGTTTTCTGTGTTTATACAAAAAATAGAAAAATATAAATACTCACCGGTTAGTAATACTGAAGTATTTTTATGAACAAATATCTTCTCTGAAGAATTACTCCTATAACTATCAATTATTTGAGATTGAACAGATTGAAATAATAATACTGCGATAAATGTGTAAATAAGTTTTTTCATTGCATATTTTTTTCTGTTATTCTACCCAAAAATCAGGTACTTGAGTACTACCTAACTCGGTGCAATCGCCACAAACTCTCGGAACTACGAAATACGGTCCTTCTCCTTCTTCTGGAGCACCATTCTCTTCCCAATACGTAACTTCATTGGCTTCTAAGCTAGTAATTAATTCTGCACAAAATCCCGAACCACCAAGCCCAGATACCATCAGCAAAGGAGCATAGGGAATACATGAAGTAACAAATGGGGGTAACGGTTCGTTAGGAAACATATCTATAAAACTAAAAAACAATCTAGATTTACTAACCGATGAAGCCTCAAAGAAACCAACAACTTTTTCGTCCGGGTTTGTTTCTGAAACAATATTGCCATTTATAAACCCAGGTTGTATTTGAGAAAACAGACTTCCGCTTTGTTCCGAAATTTCCTTTAATTTACTATAATACAGAAAGGCTTCGGGTTTTTGAACATATTGCTTAACTAAAATACTATAACGGTAAGAAATAATAAAATTATCTTTTCTTAAAAACCTAACTTTAAACCGCTCAACTTTATCTTGTTGTAAACTTTGCGTCGAAGTTAAAACTATATTTTTTGAGGGTTTAGTAGTATAACAAACTCTCACATCTTCTTCTCGAGGCACTACTTCTACAGAACAATCTGGAAAAACATTTCCGGTTACAATTAATTTATTTTCTGTATAAAATGGTGCTTGTATTTTATAAGTTTCTTCGTATTCGTACCTATAAAAACGAGCGTTTGATGTGGGATCAAAACTATCTACATATATTGCAACTCCATCTTCCCCTAAATCATTTATAATTCGTTCGGCATATAGGTTATCAATTTGAGTTACAGCTGTTAGTTGTGTTGGCTTTGAAGCGTATGTTCTATTGTTTGAAGTAGTTATTTTTAATTGGTAATCTACATTAGGCTGGGCTGCAAATTGAGAAGTAGATAAATAGACCCCATTTTCAACTTCTGCAAAAGCAAATTGTTCGCCATTTGCAATAATGGTAACCTGTGCCCCTACCTCGGGGTTAGGTACTTCTTCTTCAAACATGTAAGTACGACTTAGTCTTACTTGTTGTTGTTTATATTCATTAGTGATGGTAGCTTCAACTACCAATGCACTTTCAAAAGTTTCGGTATTTGTTGCAAAGTCTATTTCTTCTACACAAGAAAAACTTAGTAATAATATCAATCCGAATACTAGGTATGTTATTGGTTTCATGTTAAAATTTTAAATTATAGGTTATGGTTGGTATCGGCACCGCAAATATGGAGCTTTGATAGGCTTTTACTTCACCATTATCGGTGACAAAGAATACCGAATACGGATTATTACGCCCTAAAACATTATACACAGAAATGTTCCAAAAGCTATGTGCGAGTTTTTTAATCTTATGGGTTCCTTCAATATTTAAGCTTAAATCCAATCGAAAATAATCGGGGATTCGATAGGCATTTCTATCGCTATAAATTACAAATTCGGCATTATTAAAGATATAATTACCTACCGGAACGGTTACGGGTCTGCCGGTTTGGTATATAAAATTTCCCGAAAGACTAAACCGTTGTGTAATTTTAAAATTAGAAATGATAGTAAGGTTATGGGGCTTATCGAAATTTGAAGGAAAATAATTGCCGTTGTTTATGGTTTCTTCAGAAAAATTACTTTCCATTTTATACAATGAACGAGAATAGGTATAACTAATCCACCCGTTAAACTTTCCGCGATGTTTTTTTAACAACAACTCAACGCCGTAGGATTTTCCAACTCCTTGAATTACTTCGGTTTCTAACGTTTCATTTAATAAAAATTGTGCCCCTACTTTATAATCCAAAACATTTTTAAACCGTTTGTAAAAACCTTCTAAACTTAGTTCATACATAGTATCGTTATAATTTTTATAAACTCCTAATGTATATTGGGTTCCTTTTTGAGGTTTAATATTTGTGTCTGATAGTTTCCAAGTATCTGTTGGCGAATCTGTGGTGTTGTTTGATATTGAGTGAATGTATTGCGCGGTTGTATTAAATCCTGCTTTAAGGGATACATCATTAGGAAACAAATAACGAGTAGAAAGTCGTAGTTCTGGATTACCATATTGTTTTATTACTTCATTATTAGCGAAGACTTTGGTGTTAATTAATGTGCTTTCATTTTTTGGTAAATTAGCATTATAAATTCTTTGAACACCTTCTCCTAGGGCTAAATAATACGAATACCGTATGCCGGCATTTATAATTAATTGCTTGTTAACTTTAAACTTGTCGGCAATAAAAATTGCATTTTCTAAAGCCTTCTCTTTAGCGATAGTAAGCGGTGTAACGATTGATGCGTTCCCTTTAGGACTAATTTCACCGGGAGAAATAGAATACATTTTTCCTGAATAACCATAGGTTAAAGAATGCTCTTTATTGGGCTTGTAGTGTAGTTTAAGTTTTACTTGTGTTTCATTGTTTTTATATCCCAATTTAAAATTTCGGTTTGCATTGCCATCATAATCAATAGAAAAAGCATATTGGCTATTTGAAATTTGAACGCTCCCAGAGTTTTTATCATTAAATCGATGATTCCATTCCGCTGTGAATAATCGGTTTGAATAGCCGTATAATGAATCTGATGTAATACTAAATTTATCTTTACTATAATATCCGGTAAGATTAATTGTATTATTACTGTCAATTTTACTGTGGTATTTTACAATGGCATCGTAATAATTTGCCACACTATTTTTTAAATCTTCGTTATCTATTGCCTTTAAAACCCAATTGGAATACGTAGTTCTGCCTCCAATTAGAAGAGACGATTTGTCTTTTACTAAAGGAATTTCTAAAGAAAGATTTCCGGTAACAGGACCTATTGAAGCTTCTCCAGATAATTTGGAAACATTCCCGTCTTTGGTTTCTATATCGATTACGGAAGAAAGTCTGCCACCAAACTCAGAAGGTATATTTCCTTTGTAAATAGTAACTTTAGAGGTTGTAAAAGGATTAATAGCCGAAAAAATGCCGAAAAAATGTGTGGGATTATAAAGCACACCACCGTCCAACAGAATTAAATTTTGATCGGTTTTTCCTCCCCGAATATTAAAACCGGAAGCTCCTTCACCTGCTGTAGTTATTCCCGGTAAGGTGGTAGCTACTTTAAATATATCTCGTTCGCCTAACACCAAAGGGATGTTTTTAATTTTTTTAACATCTACATCTACCGTACCTGTATTTGCAGTTTTTATGTTTTTATCTTTGTTGGCATCAATAACTACAACTCCCAGACTTTCAACTTGTTCTTTCAAAAATACATTTAGCTCACCATCACTAAACATAATAATGTTTTTTTGTGTTGGTTTATAACCTAAAGAACGTATAAGGACTTTGTTTAATCCCGCTTGTAACCGAATGGTAAAAGTTCCATCTGCTCGTGTTACGCTTCCATGATTTTTACCTAAAACTTTTAGCGTAGCTCTTGAAATTGGATTTTGAGTTTTAGCATCTGCAACAAAACCTGTAAGTGTGTAGGTTTTAAGAGAATTATTCTTCTTTTCTTTTCCGATTCTAACAATCGAAACCTCTATGTCTTGATTGGAATTTTTATTTTCAAAAAAAACTGTAT
>JALWYP010000359.1 GCA_026992695.1 Flavobacteriaceae bacterium | reverse complement strand
ATGACGACCATTATATCACCTTCAAAATCTTTTCGGGTAGCTTGAAATTCAACTCGTTCCAAATCTGCTTGATACAGTTTCTTTGCTGCTTGTTTTATGTGGATTTCCAAATTTTGTTGGAGTGTCATAGTTGTTTTATTTTGGATGCAAATATACACAAGGTTACTAGAATACTAACAAATCTTGTATATTTACCTTTTAAATTAGTTAAGATGAAAATTTCTTTAACAATACTCTCTTTTTTTATTTGGTTTGTTCAACCCGTTTTTTCGCAAACCGATAAAGCTATTTACGATATTATTTCTTCTGTGTCTTCTTCAGAAATTAAAAAAAACATCACTACTTTAGTTAATTTTGGAACTCGCCATACGTTAAGTGATACGGTTTCAAACACGCGTGGAATTGGTGCAGCCAGACGATGGATTAAACAACAGTTTGAGCAAATTAATACAGAGTGTAATAACTGCTTAGAAGTATTTTACATAAAAAATTTAGTAAAAAAAGGAGATAATAGTCGCATTACAAAAGATGTGTGGGTGGTAAATGTGGTAGCCATTCAACGAGGAAAAAAACACCCGAATAATTACGTTATTATGAGTGGTGATATTGATTCCAGGGTAAGCGACCCCAACAATTATTTAGCAGACTCACCCGGAGCAAACGATAACGCCAGCGGAATGGCTGGAGTCATTGAAGCGGCTCGTGTTTTATCGAATTATACTTTTGAAAACAGCATTGTTTATTTAGGCTTAAGTGGAGAAGAGCAAGGATTGTATGGTGGAAAAGGTGTAGCCAACTATGCAAAAGAAAATAAGTGGAATATCATTGGAGTGCTTAATAATGATATGATTGGAAACATTCAGGGAGTAGATGGAGTGATAGATAATAGAACCTTTCGTATTTTTAGTGAGCCTGTACCTCCTACCGAAACTGAAAAACAACGCAAATTAAGAAGATTTTATGGCGGAGAAGTGGACGGAATTTCCAGACAACTAGCCAGATATGTGTACAAAACCACTAAAAAATTTATGCCCGAAATGAACCCGATGATGATTTACAGACTGGATCGTTTTGGAAGAGGTGGACACCACAGACCATTTAACGATGTAGGCTTTCCCGCTATTAGAATTATGGAAGCCCATGAAAATTATACCCAACAACATCAAGATATACGAACCGAGAACGGAATAGAATACGGTGACAGGTTAAAATTTGTAAATTTTGATTATGCTGCAAAATTAACAGCCGTAAATTGTATTAATTTAGCTAGTTTGGCATGGGTGCCTCCTGCACCTAAACAAGTAAGTATAGGAGGTATGGTAGAGGCTTCTACTCGTTTAAAATGGGAGCCTGTAAAAGGCGTAAAAAAATATAAAATTTATTGGCGTGAAACTACAGCACCTTATTGGCAATATTCCAGAGTAGTAGAAAATGTAAATCAATTTACATTAGACGGAATAGTGATAGATAATTACTTATTTGGTGTGGCATCTATTGGAGAAAACGGATTTGAAAGTCCTGTAACTTTTCCTTCAAAAATTATGAAACGTCCATAATTAAATTATTATTAAAATACCAAAGGGAATGATAATTTAGTTATGGTAAGTTCCAAGGGACCTTTAAAAAACAATAAAATAAAAACATGAAATAACAGTATTTTTTTAACCTCATAAATTATGAATAACAAAATAATATCAATCGCTTTTGTACTAACAATAGTTATCCTGAATTCTTCTTTTAGTCCGGTGATAATTCCGGAAAGTAAAGGAAAACAAAAAAAATATTTCCCGAAAATTATAAATGATGCCAAAGTTTATTTTGGAATGACAGAAGAAAAATTTTTAAAGAAAAATTCGGCTGCCATATTTGGATACGAAGTAGATTTTAGAAAAACCTATGTCGTAAAATACAATAGCGGAGCTATTGAAGAAATAATATATTATTTTACCACGGAAGAAACGCCTTTGCTTTATGAATTTATTATAAAATATAAAAACATGGAAAGGGTGCTTCCCTTTGCAAAAGAATTACTCGGGGAGCCAAATTATAGAGGAGAATGGCGAATTGCTAATACCGTAATTAAAGAATATTTTAATATGGCTATTTGGACTTTTGGGCATAAAATGGTGTATGCTACTACATTAAAACACAGTGAATGGAAAGATGGTTTTTAAACAAAAAGGCGTGATTGTTTTGTGTTTAAATAAGTCTGTATACTTAAAAAATACGGCTAAATTCTAAAATAGTTATCACTACCCCTGCAAGGTCTTTAAGACCTTGTAGGTATTACAACAAAACCTACACAAAGTTTGCTGAAGTTATTATAAAAAAATAGCAAAAATTATTTAAACCGTTTTTCAAAATCATATTCCACAACCACTACCTCTGTATTTTTTGGTAGCTTCATCTATGCGTTGCATACGATTTTCAGGGTCGGGATGCGTGCTTTTAAATTCGGGTAAACGATTAGGACCCGAGGCGGCTTTTAAAATTTTCATTACGCCAATCATTTCACAAGGGTTGTATCCGGCATCTATCATAAACTTTACGCCTAACGCATCGCTTTCTAACTCATCACCACGACCGTTTCCTAATAACACATTTTGTCCAATTCCGGCAACCAATCCGCCCGCATCTGCACCTACCGATGCACCTTGCGCAACCGTTTGCCAAAACTCGGTATTGGCAATACGTTCGGCAGAATGCCTACCTAAAACATGACCTATTTCATGACCTAAAACACCTGCCAATTGGTCTTCGTTTTGCAATTTTGAAAACAACGCATAGGTAATAAAAATTTGTCCGCCCGGAAGTGCAAAGGCATTAATAGTTTGTTGGTCTGCCAATAAATGAAATTCAAACTTATAAGGGTGTTGCTGTGGCAGTTTCATGTTAGTGACCAATCGGTTACCTACTTTATCTACCAAATCTTGTAGTTGTTGGTCCGGATACAAACCACCATATTGTTGTGCCATTTGTGGTGCACTGTTTAAACCAATAGCAATTTCTTCTTCAGGCGAAATAGAAATAACTTGCTCTACTCCGGTATAGGGATTGACCTGTGTATTGGCACATTTTTTCCAATAGGCAAATCCTACAATTAACAAACCTATAATAATTCTAATTTTCCAACTGCCTCGCATTCTCATAATTGATGGTTTTCTTGTTTTGTATTTAGTTTCACGTTTTAAATTTACAAAAGTTTGGGGTTAATATCCAAAATATTTTCATTTCTGTATTGTTCGATGAAATTTTCTGTAAAAAATTCACTTCCTAAAACCTTCTCTTTTGTAAAAATTTCTTTTAAATCTAACTGCTTGTATTCCTGTAGCATAGGTATAGAAACCGGAGCGTAACTATAATGCCAAGGTTCGTATTTAAAACCCTTTCTTTTAGGATTATCGGTGTACACCAAGTAAAACCCTAATTTTTCAGAATTTGCATCCATCCATTCTTTTAATTTACAAAATTTACCGTTTCCGTGAAAATGCTTTGCTTGTAACGGATTTTCCAATGGCGAAGGCAATAGACTTACAATATCTATGTCGGTTCCCCAATGATGGCGAGATGTTCCGGGAATGGTAGAATATTCGATTATTTTATAAATGGCATCTAAAGGTGTTAACCCTTGCGAGGTATATTTTTTGTATTTTTTTTCAAAAATTTGTTTTTGTCTGTTAAAGCTCCGGTATGCCGAAATTACATCTATTTCAATTCCGTCTTTCCGGGCTTCCATCTGCATTTTTAAGAACTCTTTTTTGGCTTCTTTGTGCATTTTTGAAGTATAGGTGTTTCCAACTATGTCTGGATTTCCTTTACCTATTAGTTGCGGAAGGGTAAACTTATTTTGAAGCATTGAAAAAGAAAGGTTAGGCAATACGCCTAAACCTATGCCGGTTAAAGCAACGGTTTTAATAAAGGTGTTTCGTTTCATTTTTTATACAATATAATTTTGCCGGATGTCCGTCGTAAGTTATTTGTTTAACAAATTGTAAGCCACATTTTTCCAATACCTTTTGCGAAGCGATATTTTTAATATGTGTATGAGCATATATTTTATTTAGATGTAATTGGTTAATGCCGTATGCAATACACGAAGTCGCACTTTCTGTGGCAAAACCTTGATTCCAATATTTTTTATAAAACCGGAAACCTACTTCGGTTATATTATTTTTTGGATGGAATTTTAAACCGCAAAATCCAATAAACTCACCGTTTTCTTTTAAACAAACCGCCCATCTGCCATAGCCGTATTTTCGGTAATGGGAATAATTTTCAATAAAACTTGCTGCCGCTTCTACCGAGGAAAAAGCCTTGTCGCCGGTATATTTTACAACATCCCAATCGTTATTTAACTCAAAAAATGAAACCGCATCGTTTTTATTAAATTTTCGTAAAAAAAGTCTGTCGGTTTCAATTATGTGTTTATTATGCTTCAATTTTAGTAACTTTGAAAAAAATAAATGTATGAAAAAGTTATTGGTTTTTCTTTTTGTTATTGCTTTTTTTTCTTCTCAAGCGCAAAACGTTCTTATTTCCAATCAAGGAAATCCAACCGAGACGTCTATTAGAAAAAACCCGCAAAACACCAATATTATGGTTGCCGGAAGTGTTTTAAACCACTATTACGTCAGCAACGATAGCGGACAAACGTGGCAAAGCGGACTCTTAAACTCTTCGTATGGTGTTTGGGGCGACCC
>JALWYP010000358.1 GCA_026992695.1 Flavobacteriaceae bacterium | reverse complement strand
GCATTAAAATACAAGTGATAAAAAACCCGATGTAACGTATCCGGCGAATTGTTTTTATAAACCAAGACTTGTTTGCCTTTATAGGTG
Organism: Flavobacteriaceae bacterium; assembly: GCA_026992695.1. GTDB lineage: Bacteria > Bacteroidota > Bacteroidia > Flavobacteriales > Flavobacteriaceae > Marifrigoribacter. Next base: position 4,613 of record JALWYP010000358.1, on the reverse strand, counting down.
TGATTCGTTGCGTTAAAATCTACATCCATTTTATAGTTTACATATTGTTGCCAATAAGTACAATTATTTTGAGCCACAAGAGACGAAGTTGCAAAAAGTAACAGGTAGAAAAGGGTATTCATTGTTATAAAAAGTATATAAAAAACCTGTTAGAATTTGTTTAAAAACAGAAAATCTAACAGGCTTAATTAATTTTATTTGGTTTTACTTGCTAAAATAAGTGCGTTATAAAGATTTGCCATTTTTCCGGAAACAGAAATATTTTGGAACGAATCTTTATTACTGGGGTCTCCACCAAGAATAACCTGAGTTTTAGGAGCCAAGCCACTATTCATAATAATTTGTTTTACTTTGGCAGCAGATAGTTTAGGAAAATAACTACGAATTACAGCAGCTAAACCGGCAACTTCGGGTGAAGCCATAGAAGTACCTTGTAAAAAGCGGTATTTGTCTTTTTGAATGGTTGACCAAATTTTCATACCGGGAGAAAACACATCCACACTGGTTTTTCCGTAGTTTGAGAAAGGTGCAACCATTTCACTTCCGTATTTATAATTTAATGCTCCAACGGTTAAAAAAGTATCACTAATTTCATCGCCATTTAATATTTGGTCGTTAGGATATACCTGTACGGTGTCAAGATTAACCCCATCGTTTCCGGCAGCATTTACAATTAATACATCGTGTTTTGCGGCGTATTTAATAGCGTCCCATACCCATTCCGGGTGAGGTGAATAATATTTTCCGAAACTTGTATTAATAATTTTAGCGCCATTATCAACAGCATAACGTATGGCTAGAGCAATATCTTTGTCGTATTCGTCTCCATCCGGAACAGCACGTACCACCATAATTTCAACATTTCCGGCAACGCCGTCCATTCCTATTCCGTTGTTTCGTTTTGCGGCAATAATACCCGCAACGTGCGTACCATGCATTACATCTTCTTCGTCTTCGGTAGGTCCGTCTACATCATTATTTCCGTATTTGTTGTCTGAAAAATCATCTGGATTATCTCCTAAAACGGCTCTAAAGTCTTTGTTTAAATTAAAATGAGTTTCTAATCTTCCGCCAAAATAATCGACACCTCCTTGTAGTTCTTCAATTACTCCGGGAATAGAATCGCCATACAGAAGCATTTGCGAAAGCATTCCTATTTGTTGTTTTTCGGTTTCGGTTGGATTTTCAATACCAGATAAATCCTTTGCACTGTAATCTTCTTTCCCTAATTTTTTAGTCATTGCTTCGTGAGCGGGTTTTAATTGCCCCAATATTTGCTCGTATCGCGTTTTATTAGCCAAGGCTTGTTGGTATTCTTTTTGGTATTCGGCTTCTGCTTTTTTAAACCATTTAAATTCTTCAAGATCGGTTGCGCTTACCGAAGCTTCTGTTTTTCCCTCGTATTTTTTTCCGAGGTTTTTAACAATTCTAGCATATTCAAGATTTTCGGCAACGATATCGCCTAAGAAATTCCACCCGTGAATATCATCGATGTATCCGTTTTTATCGTCATCAATTCCATTGTTAGGGATTTCGTCTTTATTTGTCCAGATAACATCTTTTAAATCTTCTTGTTCGATATCTACACCGCTATCTATCACAGCAACAATAACCTTAACACCATTTTTGCGGTTGTTAAGAATTTGGGAGTATGCTTTGTTAACGCTCATCCCCGGAACCGTATCGGTTACCAAATCCATGGCAGGCCATTTTTTTAACTGGTCTTCGTTTAAAGAAGATATTTTTAAAGGTTGGGTGTCTATATTTTCGATTGGTGCAGAAATAATTGGTGCAACAGAACTACCACATCCTGATAATAGTAATGTTGTGGTTCCTACAAATAATAAGGGTTTTAGAAATTTCATAATAATTAATTAAAGAGTTCATTAAAAGAAAAAGACTGATCTAAACGAATGCCTTTTTCGGTGTGTTTTAAGGTTATAATTGGGTTATGCGCATCGTGCTCAAGAAATAAGCAAAAGTTGTTTTCTACAGCAAGAGTTAAAAATTTTTCTTTTTCGGGTAGCGTTAATAAAGGTCTGGTGTCATATCCCATTACATAAGGAATGGGAAGATGTCCCGCTGTTGGCAATAGGTCTGCCATAAAAGCAATAGTTTTGTTTTTATAATTTATAATAGGAATCATTTGTTTTTCGGTATGACCGTCTGCAAAGAAGATACCAAATCCCAAAGGTGAATTTTTGCTAAAGTCCGAAACAGGATCATCTACAAATCGTAATTGTCCGCTTTCTTGCATAGGAAGAATGTTTTCTTTTAAAAAAGAAGCACGCTCTCTTCGGTTTGGGTTTGTTGCCCATTTCCAGTGTCGCTCATTGCTCCAAAAAGTGGCGTTTTTAAATGCAGGTTCGTAACCACTATGGTCTTTATTCCATTGAATACTTCCGCCACAGTGGTCAAAATGAAAGTGGGTTAAAAAAACATCGGTTACATCATCTTTATGAAAACCATATTTTGCCAGCGATTTTTCTAATGTATAATCTCCCCAGCGATAGTAATAACTAAAAAATTTATCGCTTTGTTTGTTTCCCATTCCGGTATCGATAAGGATTAATTTATCACCGTCTTCAATCAACAAACACCTGGCGGCAATGTCAATCATATTATTAGCATCTGCCGGGTTGGTTCTTGACCATAGTGTTTTTGGCACCACACCAAACATAGCACCACCGTCTAACTTAAAATTTCCGGCTTCAATGGGATATAAATTCATTTCTAAATAAAAGACTGCGCAAGTTACTAAAACCTACTAAACCTACAATAAATGTTAAGATTTTATTAACGTGATTTGTGCTTGTTAATTTTCTAACCGAAACCTAACATTTTCTACACTTTCTCGTGTTCCTACTAACGTAACAATGTCGCCTAGACGTAAACGGGTGTATCCATGCGAGATAATCACTTGTCCTTTTCTTACCACCGAAAGAACAATTACATCTGTAGGGAATCTAAGGTCACGGAGCGTCATACCATGAATGTCTTTATTTCTTATTTCAATATCAATAGAGTCTTGGTTTTTGTCCAGACCAAGAAGGATAGAAGTTGCATTTGGAGACCTCACAAAATGATCTAAGAGGTTTATCATAGCCAGAGAGGGGTCTATTACTCTTACGCCTAACGATTCATATTTTTCTAAGAATATTCTAGTTCCATCAAAACGAACAATAATATCTTTAGTTCCAAAATGTTCGTAAACCAATTCGGCAACGTTGTAATTTTCTTCATCTGATAACAAGCACACAATGGCATCGGCTTTTTCAAGATTTAATTTTTTAAAAGAGCTTAGAGAAATGTCTTTTACTCCATCTACTTTAATTTCGGGGTTATTGTTTTCAAAATCTTCTGCCACGCAAACGATTTTAGGTGTCCAGTTGTGTTGTTTTAACGACATCGCTAATGCAATAGATTGGCTTTCTAGTCCAAATATAACAACATCTCTAATGCCATCAAACTCCGGTGTTTTGTGTTTAATATGACTTTCTCCAACCAAATTAATTGCCCATTTAAACAAGGGAGGTCCTACTAGTTGGTTTATTACAATAATGGCAATTATAATGGTTTCAAAATCATGACCCCATTGTGGAAATTCGTTTGCAATAATTGTTGTAAGACCAATAGCTACGCCTGCCTGAGTAACATAAGGCATCCAAGAAATAAAGGTGTATTTTTTATTGTCTTTAGCTGCAACAACACCAAAAACCCCTCCAATTACCATTGTTATAAGCCTTAGGAAGAATAATGCCAATGCCACCCAAAACACTTGAACCAGTGTTTGCAATGACAACGAGGCTCCGGTAAGCGTAAAAAAGATAATGTAAATTGTAGGGCTAATGTCTTCGAGAAGCTCAATAAACTCTATTCTATTTTTAGTATAATTGGTAATATAAAAACTAGCGATAATACAAATTAGTAACGGTTCAAGAATAATTTCGTGGCTAAAAAAAGCGAATGTATGATCTTTAACAAAAGCAGCAAAAACATATGCGCCATAACCCAACAGAATAACAAAAAGCCCTTTGATGTGTTTACTAAATTTTAATGAGAGAGGAGCCTGTAGTATTTTTCCTAAAACAACACCAAATCCAAAAGACAACAACAATTCTATGAGTAAAAAAAGTAAAAAAGTAAAACCCAATTCTTCCCCTTTCACAACGGCTTTTGCCACAGCAAAACAAATAGCAAACAAGATAATAACCAAGACATCTTTAACTACGGTAACGCCCATAGCCGTTTTAGTAAACGGTCCGTTGGCGCGTAATTCATTAATTACGGCAATGGCTGATGAAGGAGAACGCGCGACAAAAATAACACCAAACAATAATGAAACAATTAGTTTTACATTATTAGATAAGGACGCCATAAACGGAATATAAGAAGCGCTGTAAAAAATAACGATGGCGCTTAATGAAAAAGTTACTATTAACTGACCAATGGTCATCCATTTAATACTTTTTATTCTACTTCTTAGCTCTTTTAGATACAATTCGCTTCCTGCCGAAAAAGCAATAATAGCCAAGGCTATTTCGTTTAAAAAATTTAACTCGGGAAGTGTTTTTGAAGGAATAAAATGCAACACAGATGAGCCGGCAATAATA